>JBAVIH010000539.1:0-18216 GCA_049686695.1 Bryobacteraceae bacterium
TCCATGGAGTGATACCCCATCGAGGCTCCCCGTCGCTCAACGGCCTGCAGGATCGCCGCCTCTCCCACGGCTCAAATCCACTCCAATGCGCAAAGTCCTGTTTCGCGCCATTTCCGAAACCGCTGTCCGTGCCCTTGAGTTCAGGGGACGCAGCCGGCCACAATGGTATACTGTTCGCAACCCTGAGGAACAGACGCCGTCCGGACGGAGCTTTGCCGGAGGCAGGGACACACGATGTGGAGGCTATTCTTTCTGGTACTGGGTGGGACCATGCTGCTGGGCTCGCTGCTGCTGGGCTCGCTCGAGGCGCAGCCGTGCCTGGTGCGTGGCAGCCCTGAGCGGGTGGGGACGCTCGAGTCGTTTTCCGGCGCGGTACAGCCGAAACTGACGGCGGTCGAGCCGGCTCCGGGGATCGCCATCGCGATTTTTCCCAGCTTCCTTGCCGAGGAACGGCGGGCGGGCATGCTCGCGGAACTGACCGCGCTATATAAGGGCGCGGGTAAGACGACTCCCCTCAGCCTGCTGGTATTCAACGGAGACGGATTTACGCCTGCCGGGCCGTTCCCGACCGCCCTGGCATGGCGCAATGCGGTGCGGCAGGCGCTAGGGACCGAGGACGACGTGGTTCCAGCGCCGGCCCGCCTGTATTCGAACATCATGGCGTCTTTGGCGGGCTTTGGCGGCAACTGGTCGTCGGTGATCCTGGCGGGCCCGATTCCGGAGCCGGACGCGGAGACGCGCAACTATGCGCGGGCGCGGGTTTCGGCGAGCTTTTGCGGGCAGAAGCTGCGCGTGGGTTACTGGAATCCAGAAGGATCTGCCTCGGGGTTCTGGGCATCGGTATCGGAGGATACGGGCGGCGCTCCGGCCGCGGACAAGCTGGCGGACCTGGCGGAGTCGCTCGGAGACGGACCGTGGAACGAAGCGGCCTGGCCAGCGCCGCCGCTGAGCCGCGGTTTCCTGCTCTATAGCGGAAAGCTGCTCAGCCAGACGCCGGGAGCGGCAGCGGTGGAATTGCCCGTGCTGGCGGCCGCGCCCGGCACCGTGCTGCCCAGCCTGGAGCAATACGCCGAGCTGCTGGCGGTGGACCGGCAGGTGTCGGAACTGGGCCGCGTGGAAAAGCCGGACGCGGCGCAGGTGCAACAGATGCACGGGCTGCTCGAAAGGGCGCTGACCTTCAACGCGCGCGACGCGGTGGCGCTGCGCGTGGGAGCCGACTACTACCGGCGCGCCAGCGACTTCCGGACCGCGGCCAACATGCTCGATAAGCTGGCCGAGATCCAGCCGGGCAACGCCGATCTTCAGGCGGAACTGGGGCACTACCGGTTCGTGGCGGGGGATCTGGATGCCGCGGAAACCGCATTACGGCGGGCGCACGACGCCAAGGCCGGCGGCCCGGTGGCCAGCGAGGAACTGGGGCGGATCCGCCTGGCGCGGCACGACGACCGCGGAGCGCTTCCGTTTCTGGAAGAAACGCTGGCGGCCGACGGGAGCAAGACGGAGTTGTGGTTCATCCGCGCCGACGTGGCGGGGCGGCTGGGCGACCAGGCGAAGGTAGCGGATTCGCTCGAAAAGGGACTGGCGCTGGAGCCGCGCAACCTGGGACGCCGGACCGCCCTGGTGCAGCTCTATCTCGATGTCGGCGCGGGCGAAAAGGCGCTTGGCCACATCCGGATAGTGACCGCGGACCTGCCCGCCGATGCCGCCGAGCGGCGGCGCTACGCGGAATTCCTGGACCGGTTGAATCGCCCGGACGAATCGCTCACGGTTTGGAAGAAGGTGATCGAAGCGGACCCTGGCATGGAGTCAGCGCACCTTCGGGTGGTGCGGCTGCTGCTCGACCGAGGCGCGGTGGCGGATGGCCTGGCGGCGGCCGATGCGGGGCTGGCGGCGGCTCCCAAATCGGCGCGGCTCTACCTGCTGAAAGCGGAAGGGCTGGAGCGGCAGCAGCGCTTTTTCGATGCGCGGCAAACGCTGCGCAGCGCATCGAAATCGATCGACGATGTGGCTCTGCTGGCGCGGCTGGCGGAGATCGAGGACAGTTCCGGATTGCGAGCGGCGGCGGCATACAAGGCGCTGGCGGTTGCGCGCGAGAAGGCGGAGCCCGGCACGCCCGAAGCCGGGCGGGAGGCGGAGCGGGGACTGGAGGTGGCGGTGCGGGATGGCGACACCGAGACAGCGGCCTTTTTCCGCGCGCGCCTCAACGCCGCCGGCAAATCCGCGGTTTCCGGCTGGCTGGCCGAGAGCGCGGCGAAGGTTACCGCCGGGGCCGCCGTCCCCGGCGGGCTGGAGGCGCTGGCGTTCATGGGCCACTTTCACGTCCAGTCCCCGCAGACGTTCTTCGCCGTGTATAGCCGGACGCTGGCGGACAAGACGGAGAACCTGGACCCGAAGTCGCGCAGTCTTTATCTGGAGGACCTGCGCCGGTATTTCCAGGAAGTGGCGGACCTGAAGGCGGCGGGAGTTCGCAAGGGGGAGACGACCGAGATTGCCATTTCGGTGGCGGACAAGAAGAGCCGGCAGCACGCCGAAAAAGCGCTGCAGATTCTGGGATGGAATCTCAAGGTCAACAAGGGTGCGGTCGCATTTGAAGCCGGCGAGAAGAGTTCGCAGGCCGAGCGGCAGGAAACCGCGTCGGCTTTGGCCTTGGACACGGTAGGCATCGAGGATACGCTGAAGGCGGGCAAGACGTTCACGATCGAGATAGCCGACGAGAGCGCGCCGGTGCCGCTCGAAGAATCCGCGTGGATGGGGACGTTCTTTCCGAAAGCCAGATTCAACGGCGGTTTTGCGGAAGCGCTGGCCAGCGACCTGCGGGTGGCCAAGACGTACGCCGCGCTGAGCGCCATCAGCCAGCGGGCGGTGGTGGCGTTGACGTCGGGCTCGGATCTGAAGACGCTGGCCGAGAAGCACGCCGATCTGCTGTATCGCCACGGCTCGGCGTTCGCACTGCGCGGGGATCACGCGGCGGTGCCGGGTGGCGAAGCGGCCGAACCGATCTGGGCAAAGCTGGTGGGCGCGCCGCCCGCCTCGCCCAACCGCTTTTTTCACGGACTGCTCGAAAAGGACGACGGCAAGCTGCTGGCGTTCTTCGCCACGCTCGGCCAGGTGGACGTGGATCACCAGCGATTCTTCACGCATTCGCTAGCGCGGACGACGCGTTTCTACGAACTCTTCCGCGACTCCGGCGAAATGGCGGCGGGGGCGGAGAAAGGGACGCGGAATTTCTCCTTCACCTCCTTCCTGCGGGAGGTGCCGATCGATGCGGAATTGCGCGTGCTGTTTCCGGGCAGCCCAGAGGTCTGGACGCTCGCCAAGGGAAACTCATCTTCCCTTTCCAAGACCGCGAAGATGGTGAAGAAGCTCTCGCGGGTGACCGCACCGGAGCAGGAGGACGAGATTCTGATCCGGCTGGCAAAAACGCGCTACAAGCTGGCGCAGGAGAGCCAGTCGGAACTGGACCACTTCGTGGCGGTGGTCCGCATCGACCAGCACCGTTCGGAGCCGCTCGACGAGGAGTCGGCGCTGCTGCTGGCGCAGAACTACGGCCCGCACAAAGCGTTCTACCCGTATTTCGCGATTTTGACCGGGTTGGGACGGGACCAGTTCGAGCACTTTTTCGCGCTGACCAACCAGTTGCGCAGCGTGCCGCGGTTCGATCTGAACGTGATTCTGGGGGAATTCGATTCGCTGATTGCGCTGATTTCGCTCGCGCAGGAATCGGGCGCGCTGGATGCACCCGCAGCGGCCGGTTTGTTCGACCAGGTTTGCGTGCGGTTCAGCAAAGCGAATTCGCCGGCGGGCTACACGACCGCTTCGCTCGACAGCGTGCGGGAACTGATCCGGCGCGGCGCGCCGAAAGCGACCGGCGACGATCCGGACCGGGCGCTCGAACGCGCGCTTCTGGGCGACAGCCAACGGGCTTCGTTCGAGCTCGACGGCTCCCATCGCGAAGTCGATGCGTCGGCCGCGCGCAGTGCACGATACCGAAAGGTGCTGCGGCTGCAGAAGGCGACCTCCCTCAAGACGCTGATGGATTTCGACGACCGGCTGCGGGACCTGGCGCAGGGGCGGGGCGCGGCGATGGAGCACGCCAACGCGCTGGACGCGCTGCGCGCGGGGCTTCTCACGGTGGAGCCGCCGAAGAAAGGGAAGCTGATCGAGGTGGACCGCAGAGTCGCGTTCGGATTCGAAGACGCCAAGACCGCCGAGTTGATCGTCCGCCTGAAGCAGCGCCTGGCGAAGAAGAAGGTGAACCAGAAGGATGTCGAGCAACTGGTGGAGGAACTGGAGGGGGTGATTTGCCCGCAGGTGAAGCTGGCGCTGAGCGGCGCGGTGTACGCGTATTTCCTGAGCCCGGACGACCTGCTCGTATCGCAGGACCCGCTACTGCTGCGCAAGCATCGATTTCTGAAACTCGATCCCGGAGAGCAAGGCATATTCACTCCATCGGATTTGTTCACGACCAACGAAGGATTGGGCAGCTATATCGAGGGCGGTTTTGCCGACTTTCCGGTCACCGCGGGGAAAGTGGCGTTTTCGGGATCCGAGCCCCCGGCCAACACCGCCTTCCTGGCGGCGGCGCAGATTGGGGCCCTGCGGGCCAGCGACTGGAGCCGGCTGAGCGAGCAGGACCTGATCGCATTCGGATTGCGGCTGCGCCTGGCCCGCGAGTGGGTTCTGCACGCGGGCGCCGACGCGACGCTGCTGGCCGGACTGGAGGAAGACACTCACGGGCTGCTCTCGCCGACGCGGCGGGGCGAACTGCTGGACGCGGTCGCGGCGCGGGACTGGAGCGGGGCCTTCAAGAGTATGACGCTGGGGGACCTGTATTCCCTTTCGCAACGATACCTGGAGCGCTACCCGGCGGATGCGTGGCAATCTCCGGTGACGGCGGCGGTGCGCCGGATCGCCGATCCAGCCGACGATACCCGCTTCCGCAGCCTGGGCGCCAGCGCGGCGGACCTGCAGGGATGCAGCCATGCCCACCTGGCCGCGGCGGGACCTTACGAGGAATACGAAAAGCTGCTGCTGCCATACAAGCTGGCGGAACGGTCGGCGGAGTTCAAATTGTACGTGGCGGATTTCGCGGGACGCACCGGCATCCCGCCGGCGGCGCTGAACGCGCTTGGGCAGCCGATCGCATTCCAGGCGGTGAAGCGAATGAAGATGGCGGACATGTTCGACTGGCGGGGCGCGTTATTGGCGTTCGCGGATCTCAACGAAGCGGCGGTTGCGGCCGCGCTACCGGAGGAAAAATGAAGCGTTCGGCGTGGCTTGCGTGTCTCTGTGCGCTGGCGGCGCCGCTACAGCCGCAGGAATCGCCCACGATTTTCCGCACCGAGGCGCGCATGGTGGAGGTGTATGCCACGGTGCTCGACCACAAGGGGCGCTATCTGGACGGCATCCCGCGCGAGCATTTCCGCGTCAGCGACAACGGCCAGCCGCAATCGATTGTGGCGTTCGAGGGAAACGACGCCGGGTTGACCTGCGCGATGCTGCTGGATACGACGGGCAGCATGCGCGATTCGCTGCCCACGGTGAAGAACGCCATCAGCCGCCTGATCGACGAGTTCCGCGACGAAGACACAATGGCGATTTACGGTTTCAGCACTACGCTCGATCTGCTACAGGATTTCACGCACGACCGGGCCGCGGCCAAGCGCGCGGTGATGCGCACGCGCGCGGCCGGGATGACGGCATTATTCGACGCCATCACCCACGTGACGATGGACATCAGCGGGCGCTCCGGCAAGAAAGCGGTGGTCATCTTCACCGATGGCGACGACAATGCCAGCGTGCTGAACGCGGGGCGAGCGGTGGAACGGGCCAAGAAATCGGGGATCCCCCTGTACACGGTTGCGCAGGGCGAGGCCCGCGACAGCCACGAACTGATGAACCGCCTGAAGGATATCGCCCGCTTGACGGGAGGGAAGACATACGGGGCCAAGGACGTGCACGAGGCCGCGCAGATCTTTCAGGACATTTCCGCTGAGTTGCAACACACCTATTTGCTGGCCTACCGGCCGCCCGAGACGAAGGATGACGGATGGCGCGAAATCCAAGTGTCGCTCAGCGGCGCCAAAGACTACAAGGATTGCACGGTGCGCAGCAAGGAAGGATATTATCCCAACTAGGTCTAAGCCGAAGGCTTAGGGATGGCGTCTCTTTTCTAATTCCATTTTCTCGGAAGCTACTCAATCTCATGCCGGCGCCGCAATTCGCTGGATCGTCTCCTGAAACATCCTCTCAATATCCGCCGCGGCAAACACTGGAAATCCCAGTTGCTCAGCGAGAGCCTCCAATTTGGGACACCACGCCGGCGGGACTGCGAACTGCGGAGGAAAATCGTGGGTAGCGCGCTCCTGAAAAATCAGGAGGATGTCCAGTGTGAATACGTTTTCTACAATCCCGAGACGGGCGGACAATCGAAAGACCTTTGGCTCGGCCTGAAGAAGGCCTGCCGCAAGGCTGGTCTCAAGGACGTGACGTGGCACACCTTCCGGCACACCTTTGCCTCGCCGCTGACCAGAAATGGTGCTGACCTGGTGACGGTGAAGGAGTTGCTTGGCCATTCGTCGGTGTCTGTGACGATGCGCTATGCCCACACGAACTGCGAAGCAAAAAGGCGGGCGGTCGGGTTGATTGCGAGGAATGGTGCCAAAATGGTGACACTGCCGGTTTTGAAGCAGAAAGCCGGTTGGTGACACTTCCCGCAAGTGATTGGGAAACCAGGTAGAATGAAGATACGGTGAGGTGCGAGAGCGGTTGAATCGGGCGGTCTCGAAAACCGTTGAACCTTTGCGGGTTCCGTGGGTTCGAATCCCACCCTCACCGCCAGTTTGGAATCAACGTGCACGAACTGACGTTCCCCCCCACGCCGGCCTATTCTACGCCGAGGGAATCGGTCAGAAACTACGGACCCGCTGCAGAAAGAGCCCTGGCGTATACTTGGGAGCGGGCACTCATAATGCGACGCACCCTGCTGTTGATCAATAATCGATCATGCGGCATGAAAGAACGAAGTACAAAGCCGTCGGCTGGTCCTCGGCGATCGTGCTACTCCTCCTGGTAGGGATCTCGCCTCCTGTAACGGGATACTGCAGCTGGTTAGCGGCCCCAGGGCCTCGCGGGATTCACGGGCCCTATGCGACCAATTTTCTGCGCACGGAGAATCCAATTTCGGAAGGCGGCAAATGGCTGAACGGCCATGCCGACGGCCTGGATTGGACCGACGTCCGGACCACTCCCGGCTTTGCATTTGGAACGGAGATAGGTGGGCATCGGCCGGCACCACAAAAATACGACGACTCTACAGCCCTTTTGAAGGGCACGTGGGGACCCGACCAAACGGTTCAAGCCACGGTGCACTCGACGAACCCCAACCGGGACGGCAAGGTCTGGGAGGAAGTGGAGTTGCGCCTTCGGAGTTCCATTTCTCCACACAATTGCACCGGATACGAGGTCATGTTTCGCTGCTCCAAAACTCCGCAGGCGTATTGCAATATCGCCCGGTGGGAGGGGCCACTGGGCAAGTTCACGATGCTCAAAGAGACGTACGGCTCGGAGTATGGGGTCAAGGATGGAGACGTGGTGAAGGCTACGATGATCGGGAAAGTCCTCACGGTCTACGTCAATGGCGTCCAGATGATTCAGCTCAGCGATGACAGGTTCCCGAACGGTAATCCAGGCGTCGGGTATTATCTCGAAGGGGTCACGGGCGTGATACACGACTTTGGCTTTTCGAGTTTCATGGCAACCGACAGATAGACCGCGGATTCAAACATCACAACTATGCGAGTTCAGTTCCCTTGCAGACTACAAAGGATCAGCTTTCTGACGTTTTCGCGAACGATCACAGGCAGGTGCTGGCATACAGCTATGAGCACCATGACTGGTTTTTCAACGTTGATGGTGGCGCTTGGTTTCACGGCCGGCTGCACGCTGCTGCAGGGCCAGGCGCTGCCTTCCGAGCAGAAGCAGAAAGTGGACGACGCCATTCCAGTCAAAGCGCCGGCCAAACCTAGGAGACCGCGCCGCATGCTGGTGAGTAACCTCATGATGCGCGACGGCCATCCGTGGGACGGCAATTCCTACGACACGATTCCGGCAGCCGACTACGCGATCGCGCAAATGGGCAAACGTACCGGCGCCTACGAGGCGGTATTCAGCGACGATGTCGAGATGTTCCGCCCGAACCGGATCAAGCAGTTCGACGCCATCTGCTTTCTGAATACCGTAGGCGTCTTATTCGAGGACCCGGAGCTGAGGAAATCGCTGCTGGCCTACATCGCGGGCGGCAAGGGGTTCGTAGGAATTCACGATGCCATCGCGACCTTCGTGCAGTATCCCAAGTACGACCAGTGGCCGCCGTTCGGCCAGATGTTGGGCGCGACCGAGAACGGCGGACATCCCTGGGACGGGGAAACCATGACGGTGAAGGTGGAGGACCCGAAGAGCCCGCTGAATGCCGTATTTCACGGCGATGAATTCCAGATTGCAGACCAGGCGTTCCAGTTCCAAGAGCCGACCCTGCGCGACCATCTCCACGTGCTGCTCTCCATTGATGTGGAGAAGACCGGTTTTTCGCCAAGACGCCACATCCTGCCGGTCCGCATGGCAGACAAGGATTTCCCGGTGACTTGGATCCGCGCGTATGAGAAGGGCCGCGTATTCTATAGTTCGCTGGGGCATGGCGCGCCCGTTTTCTGGAATGCGCCTCTGCTCGAACACTTCCTGGCCGGCATCCAATACGCCCTTGGCGATCTGGAGGCGGATAGCACTCCCAGCGCGAACCTGCCCGCAGCGAAGAAGTGACCTCTTTCGCCGCCCGCACCTGCTCATTTCCGGGAGGAATACTGTGCCGCTCGGCGCTTCAGCAGGTCGCCTGCGTCGCCAAGCCGGATACCATCGTCGCCTGGCACCGGCGGCTTATTGCCGGCAGCTTCGACGGTTCCCAATTGCGCAAGTCACCGGGCCGTCCCTGCCTCGCACCCGAAGTGGAGGCGCTCGTTGTCGGCTTCGCAAGAGGGCACTCCGGCTGAAGACACGGCCGCATCGTCGGCGCTTTCGCTAGACGGCCACCCAGTTTCCGATTGTTCCCGTCGCTACACCCGGACAAAGTCGTGGCGGTCATTTTCATAACTCGTTCCGACTGTTCCGTCACGAAGTTGGGTTAAACCGTTAAACCGCGCACGCCATTGAGAAAGGCGTCGCGCCGCCACGGCGCGCCAGCTTCGCAGGCCGTCTCACACGAGACTGTCGCGAGCTCGGTTGGCCCTGCCTGATGAAGCGCAGCCAGGACCGGGCGAACTGACGTGTAGGCGGTATCTGTGTCTATCTCTCGCATGACGTGGCTTTCAGTCATTTTCCGGACGTCATCAACGACCCCAACCACGAACAGCACGAGGAAATGCGCGAGTGGATCGGTGATGACTACGATCCCCAAGCCTTTTCGGTTGAAGCGGTCAATCGCCTGTTCACGCCCAGGCGCCGTCGCGGCAAGAGCCCGAGAAAGTGGCGCGCCTTACGCCGGCGGCAGCGAGCGAGCCTCCGCCGGCTTGGTCGTCTCGGAAGCCACTCCGGTTTCGCCTTGCGGACCTGGGTACCCGGACACACCGGGTATCCACACCCGTGAACAAAGAGACCGGTAGGCAGGCCTCGGCTCGACGGAAGTCACTCGTGAATTTGGCCCGGAGGGCATTCAAGTCGCAACTGCCTTTTCGCACGCATACCCGCGCTCGATCTGCTCGAGCGTCTTCCCTTTGGTTTCAGGCACGCGCCGCAGCACGAAGAGGAATCCGGTTACGCAGATGCCCGAATACAGCCAGAAAGTCCCCGTGGGACCGAGCGCAGCGTTCAGGCCGGGGAACGTGAACGTAAGAGCGAAGCAGGCGATCCATAGGGCTGACACCGAGGCCGATACCGCGGCTCCGCGAATGCGGTTCGGAAAAATCTCCGATATGAGCACCCATGTCACCGGCCCCAGAGTCATCGCGAAGCAGGCGATGGTAGCCAGCGTGCAAAGCAGAATCGGCAGACCTTTCAGCCCGAAATGGTATGACAGCCCCAGAAGGAAGTGGAACACCGCCACGCCGCCGCAACCTGCCAGCATCAGCGATCGGCGGCCCAGCCGGTCCACAAAGCCCAGGGCCACCAGCGTGAAAATCAGGTTTATCGAGCCGGTGACGACAATGTTGAAAAGGATGTCGTTTACGCCGTACCCGGCGTTCCGGTAAATCTCCTCGGCATAGTTGAAAATTACGTTGATCCCGCTCCACTGTTGCAGGACGGCCAAAAAGACGCCGATTGCCAGCACCTTCAGCATGCCTGGCGACAGCAACTCCGCCCAGCGGTCCTCCCGCGCGTGCGGTTCCACCGTGGAGAGAACGTCGGCGAGCGCCATTTCCGCGTATTCTTGCCCGCCGATTCGCGCCAGAGTGCGGCGGGCGCGGTCCTTCCGCCCGTTGACGGCCAGCCAGCGAGGGCTCTCCGGAACAAGCAGCGCGCCGAGGAAAAATACCAGCGATGGGGCAGCTACCGCGGTGAACATCCAACGCCAGCCAAACTGCCCGTTCCACGATTGGCGGATCATTTCCGCGGTGGCGCCCGCGGGAACGCTATCGGCGATCAGCCAGTTGACGATTTGGGCGGCCAGAATCCCCACTACGATGGTCAGCTGGTTCATGGACACCATGCGTCCGCGCCAAGGTGCGGGGCTGACCTCCGCAATGTACACCGGCGACACATTGGATGCGATTCCAATGGCCACCCCGCCGGCGATGCGCCAGACGGCGAACAGCGCGAATGTGGGCGCCCATCCGGTAAACACGGAGGAGAGCGCAAAAATCGCCGCGGCGGCAATCAACAGGATCTTGCGGCCGAAGCGGTCGGCGACGGCGCCGGCGACGAGGGAACCCAACAAGCACCCCAACAACGCGCAACTGTTGGCCCAACCAATCTCGCGCGCGGAACTGAGTTGAAAGAATTTCTCATAGAACGGTTTCGCGCCGCCGATGACTACGAAGTCGTAGCCGAAGAGCAATCCACCCAGCGCGGCCACCATCGCCAGCAGCCAGACGTAGTGCGCGTTGTACGGTCCTTGAGGCTTCATCTACGGCTTCCAGATAGCGGTATGAGCCGAAGCGCCCGTTGGACGGAGCACGTCCAGCTTCACCTGGACGGGCCGGGTCTCGGCGAAGGCGACCATCGCCGAAGTCTGCCCGCCGGGCTCGAGGTCCGGCAGCCTGGTTTCGATGCGCTCCACCGGGATATCGCCGAAACCGTACACGATCGTCCTGAGAGTGTAGCCCCGCAGCACGTAGGCCGGAGCGGAAGTCCTGGTCTTCAATTGCACCTTCAGATCCCCCGCCCTTCCGCTCACGTTGAGCGCCTCGAATGGGCTCGCCTCCACGCGCAGGACATCGTAAGACGGCTTTCGCGCGCCATTTACGTCCACCACGCCATGAACGCGCTGCTGCATCACTCCCACACCACGATCGCCGACGTGAGTGCGGTAGTCGTTGTAGCAGAAAAAAATCAGTCCGGCCACGAAATCGCGCTGGCGAAATACCTTGTTGTGATCGATCAGAACCGAGACGCGCGCGCTATCCCCTTCGGGACGGTCCGGTGTGCAGGCGCAGTAGCCGTATTCGGAGATGACCAACGGCTTGCCGGGGAACGCGTGGTGAATCTCGTCGAGGAATCTTCCCAGGTCTTCGGTTGTTCCCGGCGTCCACGATCCCACGTACTCATTGCACATCACGTAGTCCATCACACCCGCCACGTCTTTTTCCGGAGTGGTGAAGAGCGAATGGGAGGCGTAGGAGACCAAGCGTTGGGGATCGAGTCTCTTCGCTTCCTCATACATACGTTTGGCGAACGCGTATGCCGGGGGATTCTGGCCACCGATCTCGTTACACACACCCCACGAGAAAATGCACGGGTGGTTGCGGTCGCGGGCGATCATTTCGCGCAGTTGTTCCAAGCCGTTGTTCAGGATGTCCACGGAGGGTTCGTGGGTCATTCCGCGGAAGGTGTCGGGGCCCCAAATCGGGACTTCGGTTTGAATGAACATGCCATGGCGATCGCACCAGTCGAGCACGGTCCGGTCCTGCGGCCAATGCACGCGCGTGTAGACGGAGTTCAACTCCAGCATGTCGGCGCAGTCGTGTTCGATCCAGTCGGGAGGTTCGGCCATCCCATACTCCGGATTGCTGCCGGCCATGCGCTCGACGCCCATCAGTCTCACCTTCTCGCCGTTGAGGTAGAACCCGCTGTCGCGGATTTCGATTTTCCGAATGCCGAAGGTTGTATCCAGCGAGTGGCCCTCCCCCAGTTCGGCCGTGAGACGGTACAGGTTGGGGTGATCGAAGTGCCAGAGGCGCGGCTCGTGGAGAGTCGCCGGATGCAGCGTGATGGTCCTGGTCTCGCCCGCGGCCAGGTGCCCCGTCACCGAGGGGCCGAGCATCGGATTGCCGGTGGCTTCATCTGTAATGCGATAGCCGATGCTCCCGTGCCAGGACTGCTGCAACGTGTTCCGCACCACCAGCGAAACGGCGACGGAAGCAGTTCCGGCGGCGAGGTCCGGTTCGGCGTCCACCGCCACGCCCTCGATAAATACCGGCGGTGTCACCAGCAGCCTCACCGGCCGGTAGATGCCGCCATCGTGCGCCCAGTCGCTCGAGCGCCCGCGCGGAAGCATGGACTCGTTGAAGGCGTTGTCCACTTTCACAACCAGATGGTTCGGCGCGCCGTAGCGCAGCAGGTGGCCGGCGTCGAGCGTAAAACTCGTGTAGCCTTTGCCGATATGCCGCCCGGCCTCCTTGCCATTCACCCAAACCGTCGCTGTGTGAAACACCGCTTCGAATTCCACGCGGACGGCGCGATCGCGCCATGCCTCCGGCGCGTCAAAACTACGGCGATACCACGCCACGCCCCGATATCCGGCATTGTCCGGTTCCACCTGCCAGGTGTGCGGAATGCTAACTTCCCTCCATCCCACCACCGGCGCATCCGGGACGGCCCACCCGCCCGGCTCGCCCCGTGAATCGGGGTCGAGCCGGAACAGCCACCGGCCGTTCAGGGAAATGCTCTCGCCGCCGGAATACCGCCCCGCGGGTGGCGGCGCTGCCCCCGCGGCGGAGCCGGCCAGAAGCGGAAAGGCTGCGCCGGCGGCGAAAAACCGTCTTCGAGTCGGTATATCAGGCATGTTGCGGCGCTCCGTTAAACTCCCTCACCGCGTCGAACATCGCAATGATGTTGGCTACCGGTGTTCCCGCCTGCAGGTTATGGATGGAGTTGAACACGAATCCGCCGCCCGCGGCGAATATCTCGCAGCGCTCCAGCACCTGCTTGCGCACCTCCTCGGGCGATCCGAACGGCAGCGTGCGCTGGGTGTCCACTCCGCCTCCCCAGAAGGTGAGACGATCGCCGAAGTGCGACTTCAATTCCGCGGGTTCCATCCCCACCGCCGAGCATTGAACCGGATTCAAAATGTCGAACCCGGCCTCGATAAACAAGGGAAGGAACCGCGCCACCGACCCGCAGGAGTGCTTGAAACAGTGCCAGCGGGTGTTCTCGTGGATCCAGTCGAGCAGACGGCGGTAGTACGGGAAATAAAGATCGCGGAAGCTCGTGGCCGAGCAGAACGCCGATGTTTGGGAGCCGAAATCGGTTCCGCAAACAAAGACTGCATCCACGCGTTCGCCTACCGCGGCGCGAATCCGCGCGAGGTTGCCAATCGCGATCTCGCATTGCCGGTCGAAGATCTGATGGATGTAATCCCGCCGGCTACTGGTGGCCATATACCATTCGGATACATCGCGGATTCCCTTGGGATGTTTCAAGAATGGGCCCGGGACCAGGGCGATATCGCCGAATGCCGTGCCCCCGAAATTGGCCATCACAGCTCGTCCGGTGGCCGAGGCACGGTCCACTTCCTGGCGAAAATATTGCACTTCCTCATCGGCGATAGGAGCGAATTCTTCGAGGTTGTCGTCGGGATTCAGCCGGTCTTCGTCGATGGGCGGCTGGCGCATGATGGAGTCAAAAAAATGGCCGCCGCGCGGCATGCGGCCGCTCGGCGCGACGGTGGTGTCGCCCTCGGGATAGATGAGAGTGTCGCCGGCGGCATCCACGGTGACCCGGAAGTCCTCCGATACCAGGACCTCGAGACCATCCGGCATGCGCCACAGCTTCCAATCGTGGTTGGAGAAACCGAACATGGTCTTCGGTGGAAACACACCCTCGACGTCGAGCCCCAGGGCGGTTTGCAGATCTTCCTCCAGCAGACCGAGCATCTGGTAGGGTTCGTGGACCTTGACGGGTCGATTCTCCAGCCCGAAGTGTCTGCGGAGCGCGGCCACGCAACTGGCATGCATGCCGGTAACGCCGGTGCTGCCGAAATCGATCGGCAGCCGATCCGGCTGGCGATGGTTCAGTACGGCTAAGACTCGTTCCTTCCTCGTCATGGAGAACTCCTCTTCACCACCAAGGCATCATAACTGGCGGTGATGCGCTGGCCCGGCTCGGCGACCACAAACTCGGTTTCGGCCCGGTTTCCTCCCACCAGGCGCCGAAGCCACGCCAGGTCACCCCGCAATCGCTCGAAACTCCAGCCTTTGTCCGTAGCCTCGGCGGCCGCCTCAGCGACGAAGATCCCGTCAGCCTCCAACCCGGTTTCGATAAACGTGAGCCTTCCGTATCGCGACCGGTAGCGCGACATCTCCTCGTACAGGTAGCGCCCGTTGTCGGGCGCCGCGCCGGGCTTGAGACCGCGCGCCTGCAGTTCAGTCCCCCAGGCGCCGTCCGCGATCAACAACCCGCCGGCCAGCCACTCCCGCACCAAGCTCACGCTGCCACCAGTTTGCGCGCCAATGCTACGGCGCGTCCAGCGCTGTCGCTATAGCCGTCGGCGCCGATCCTGTCGGCGTACTGCTGGGTAACCGGCGCCCCGGCCTGCAGGTTGTGAATCGCATTGAACACGAACCCTTCGCCGGGCGCGAAGATCTCGCAGCGGCGTAGGAATCGCCCCTCGGCTGCGCCAACCAGGGCGAGGCCGAACTCCACATATTTCCGGAACCAGGGATTATCGCGATCGAGAGCGAGGCTTGACGCCTGGTCGAGGGGCAGGCATTGTTCCTCGCCGAGAATGCTGTCCTGAAGTACACGCACCCGGCAGCCGGCGATGCCCGGCAGCCACGGGATTGCGACCTGACCGGGACAGGCGCCGCGGATCATATCGTCGCCGACGATTTCGCCTTCGCGCAGCAGGCCAAGATGGTCGTCCCGGAACGCCTGGGGCTCGATCGCCTCAGGCGTCACGTAGCCCACAGAGCGCCATGCACGGCAGGCTTGGAATTCCTGCATCGGGAACCAGCCGACGAGGCTGAAGCCCACCAGCGGCCGTGGAACGGAGTTCCGATTCCAAAAGGCCTGGTAGCGGGCGATCTTAGCCGGGTCGTTTCCGAACGGGACGGCGCGAGTTCCGGCGGAAGGCGTCATGCCGCAACAGGCGATTTATAGCACGAATGCAGCTCCGCGCGCCCAAATGAGTTGACTCCGCCTTGTACCGGGGTGATATTCGTATTGTCGCGAGAGTCCATATGCAAAGCGATCGGGACGCGCTGTATGAGCAAAGATTGAGCCGCTATGTGACGGCCATGCGAAACGGGCGGCCCGACCGCGTGCCCATTCGCCCGTTCGCTGCCGAAGTGACGGCAAAATATGGGGGCTTCAGCTGCCAGCAAGTGACGCACGACTACCGGATGGCGTTCGAGGCCGTGCTGCGCTGCTGCCGCGATTTCGATTGGGACGCGGCGGTCCCCAACATGGTGTATGTTTGGACCGGTCTCACGCAGGCTATCGGGCTGCGCTACTACGGCGTGCCGGGAATCGACGTGGGGCTGGACGTGACCTTCCAGTACCGCGAACCCGCGGAAGACCAGGCCTTCATGAAACGCGAGGAATACGACGAGCTGATTGACGATCCCACGCGCTTCCTGTACGAGACCTGGTTGCCGCGGGTAAACGGTGAGGTCGCCGCCAAGGGCTGTCCCGTCACCTATCGCAACAACCTCTCCTTCGTGAAGGGAGGCATGGCGATGCTGGACTACTTCCATGCCTTCGGCCCGCAAATCGAGCGTATGCGCGCTGAGTGCGGGACGGTCTCGGCCATCTGCGGCATGTTGAAAGCGCCGCTGGACATCCTGGGCGACAAGCTGCGGGGCTATATGGCGCTGGCCTTCGACCTGATGGAGATTCCTGAGAAGGTACACGAGGCGTGCGCCGCCCTGATGCCGCACCTGGGGTATTTGGCTCTTACCGGGGCCGACCCGCAAGGCCGCATTCCCATTCCGATCTGGATGCACCGCGGGTGCACGCCGTTTATTTCCAAGCGGCACTTCCAGTCGATCTACTGGCCTACGCTCAAACCCATCATCGAAGCTCTCTGGGCGCAAGGGAACCAGACGCTTCTGTACGCCGAAGGCAAGTGGGACGCGCACCTGGAGGATTTTGCGGAGCTTCCTGCCGGCAGTGTCATATTCCATATCGACCGCAGCGATCCGGCGGCTGCGTACCGCGTCCTGGGACGCAAATTCTGTCTGAGCGGCGGTGTTCCCAATACACTACTGGCCTTCGGCTCGCCGGAGGACGTCAAGGCGCACTGCCGGAGGCTGATCGAGAGCATCGGCGCCGAGGGCGGTTACATCATGGACGCCAGCGCCATCATACAGAACGATGCAGCCATCGAAAACCTGAAGGCCATGACGGATGCCACGCGGGACTTCGGTGTGTACCGTTCGCCGTCGGCATCCGCCGGCAGCCAACCGGAGGCTCCCGAGCGTCCGACCGCCGTGCTGCCGGATTGGGCCGCCTCCGGAAAGGTTCCGCCCGGCGTGTGTTTTCCGTTCGAACAGAAGGCCCGCGAGTTATCGCCAATCATTGGCGACTCCTCGCTGACCAGGAGAGTGTGGAACGATATCGAAGGCTTGGCGTACCTGTACATCTGGCATATCGTGCTCAGTTTCTGACGGGATGGGCGCTATAAGGCCTTCGAAAGCGATGGTTGGACTGGAGCCACCCTCCGGGCTGGACCCGGAGACCTGCTGATTACGAATTTCTGCCTCCGGCCCTATGCTATCCATTCTAAATTCGGCCTGTGCGCTGTTTCGTGGGCATATTCGGCGTAGTGGGCGCTTATTGAATCCGATTCTGAATCCGACTTTTCAACCGGGTGCCCGGGATTCCTCCCCCTCCAGTCCATCTTGAGTTTTGGATGGTGGGGCGAAAATCTCGGAATTCCCCGCGGGAGCTGGGAACAGGCTGTTCTCCCAAATGAGTTTGCGGTCGTTAAGACCAACACACCGCCCGTCGCAGCCGCGCCGAAGTCCCGCTCCAATCAGAGCGTCATCTGGTCTACGGCAGGCACAATCTGCAGCCACTTCGAGTCAGTGTGCAGAGCGCTTTGACTGCACTCGCACCGGGGCGCGACTCGGCTGTTGGCGGGATGGGGATTTCGCGACAGCTGCTGAACTTATTTCTTCTGAGTTTATTCCTCTGGGACCGGAACACTGCTTCCGCCCAAGACCGCCAGCGGCCAGCGGGCCGCCTCGGGGCCTTTTGGTTCGGGACTCATCTGAACACAATAATGTACCCAGAAGAGGACGAAATCAAGCACCCTTGAACGCGAAAACAGGCGCCCCCCGCAGCGCCAGTCGAGAGATCCATTCAGCCCTGTTCCTTCAAAGGACTGGCAGGTTCTGCGGATTTACCGTTGCGAAACGGATGCGAGGGCGGAGCCGCGAGAGCGCCTACTCGACCGAAACCTTGATGGAAATACGCGGCCCGATGGGTTTGACTTGCAATTCGATGACGCCGGAAGCCGCCTGCTCGCCGGCATGCACCGTGAGCACCGCCTGGCCGCCGGCGGGGACTACGGCGCTCTCCAGTTTGGCTTCCACTCCGGGAACCTGCTGCGCGATTTCCAGGGTCGTCATCCCGGGCGTGCCGTTGGAAATGACCACCCGATCGCTGGCTCCGGGCTTGAGACTGAGGTCGGTCTTATCGGCTTTGATCAGGTTGAAGAACTGGCCGACTGTGGCGGGTATCGGCGGCGGCGCCGGCAGGCCGGCGGCTGGCGGCGCGCCGGGGGCGCCCGTCGGCGGGGATATCTTCCCGAACGGCGTTATCAGCAGATCCTCTTTGTCCACGTAC
>JBAVIH010000540.1:0-16024 GCA_049686695.1 Bryobacteraceae bacterium
GGGCTGACATCCATCTGGAAGTAATTATACATACAGAACAGAGAACAAGTCAAGACTTTTTGCGAACGCGAAAATAGGCGGGATTCAGGAGCCTATCTGGCTGAGAGACTCCGCCTTGCTTTCTCAGAGCCCTGACGTCTTCTGTGGAAATGGCGTTACGAGACTGCTGTCTTACCAGGCCGCGTGATATAGTTATGTAGTCAGGAGATCCGCATCCGATTTGTCTGTTACGTAGGAAAACCGGCTGGGATTCCGCCCGCGGTTCTCCGGACACAGAGCGGGTAATGCGCCGAACGGATACCAGTTCCTGCGGCGTCGTGGATGACGCCACGGCGCGCAGGAGTCTGGCGAAGATTCTGTCTTCGCCGGAGTTTGCCAACGCCAGCCGGCTGCAGCAGTTTCTGGCCTACGTGGTGGAACAGAAGCTTGGCGGCAGCGAATCCATCAAAGAGACCGAACTGGCGCTGCAGGTATTTCACCGGCGCTCGTCGTTCGATCGGACCGGCGATTCGGTGGTGCGGGTGGCGGCCAGCAACCTGCGCAGCCGCCTGCGGGACTATTACCTGCGGTCGGGAGCCGAGGATCCGGTTACGATCGAGCTGCCGAAGGGGAGCTACGTTCCGGTTTTCCAGCTCCGGGCAGCCCCGCCCGGTTCGGCGCAGCGGTGGCGGATTCCGGCTGCCTGGAAGGTCGTGGCGCCGGCGGCGGTCCTCCTGGCCGGTGCGGCGGCGTTGTGGTTTACTCTTGGACGCTCCGCTGAGTCCTGGTCCTCCATCGCAGTGCTGCCGTTCCTGAACCTGAGCGGCAGCGACAACACCGAATACCTTGCCGAGGGCTTTGTGGACGAGGTCACCACTGCGCTGGCGCAAGTGGATGGCCTGCGCGTGGTGGCCCGCAGCTCGGCGTTTCAGTTTCGCGGCAAGAGCTTCGACGTTCGGACGGCGGGCCGCCAACTCGGCGTCGAGACCCTGCTTGAAGGGAGCCTGCGCGCGGCCGGTACGAAGATCCGGGTGAATGCCCAGTTGGTAAAGGTGGCGGACGGCTTTCATATCTGGTCGCGGGTGTGGGAAGGGGACGCGGGCGACCTGGTTACGATGGAGGGCGATCTGGCCCAATCCGTGGCCCGCGCGCTGCGGCGCCCCGGGATTGTCAAGACGCGCCCGGCGCGCGACCAGGACGCCTACGATGTCTATCTCAAAGGGCAATTCTTCGCCGAAAGGGCCACCCCGGAGGATCTGCGGAAAAGCATCGGCTACCTGAGGGATTCGGTGGCAAGGGATCCCACCTATGCGCCCGCCTGGGCGGCACTGGCGGACAGCTACTCCTCCCTGGCATATCATGAGGTCTCGCCCGATCCCGAGGAAGTCGCCGGCGCCAAAGACGCCGCGGCCAAAGCGCTGGCCCTCGACGGCACTCTGCCAGAGGCACACGCGCTGCTGGCCTTTGTGCGCTTTTTTTACGATTGGAACTGGGCTGCCAGCGAAAGCGGTCTGCGCCGGGCTCTCCAGCTCGATCCAAACTCCGCCCGGACTCACGACTGGTATGCCCAACTGCTGGTGAGCGAAGCGCGCTTCGACGAGGCGGTGGCGGAAGGCCGGAAGGCGATTTCCCTCGATCCCCTCAACTACCGGATGAGCAACAACCTGGCGGTGGTATTGTACTGTGCTCACCGATACGGCGCGGCCATCGATCAGGCTCGGGCGGCGCTCGAGATCAACCCGCATTTCCCGGCGGCGCACACCATCGCCGGGGCCAGCTTCCAGGAGAAGCGCCAGTACGGGGAAGCAGCCAGGCAGTTGCGCGCATCTCTGGCGGAATTCCCCGGGGATCCGGATACGATTGCCCACATGGCCGCGGTGGAGTTCGCTCTCGGCAACCGGGAAGCGGTGCGCCAGGCACTCGCGGCGCTGGAGAACCGGCCGGCGCACGAACCGCCGGCGTATAACCAGATGGCCTATCTCTACCTGGTGCTGGGCCGCCGTGCGGAAGCGCTGACCTGTCTCGAGAAGTCCTACGAGCAGCGGAGCAGCGATATGGTGGTGCTGACGGTCGACCCGGTCTTCGACAGCCTGCACCAGGATCCCCGTTTTCTCGCCTTGCAGAAGAAAATGGGTTTGATCCGGTAGGTCTTTTCTCTTCAATCGCTTCAAAGCGCGGGACATCTACTGCTTTGCCTTGATGGCGACGGTCGCGTCGGAGCGGCTCAGTACGCCGTCAATCTTCAATTGCAGCGGGACCGCACTGCCCACCTGCGCGTCGGCGGGGAGCGGAACGTTCACCTGCAGTTCACCGGTGTAGATGAGCCCCGCCCAGCCGGGCGTCACCTCCTCCGTGCCGATCATGACGGTAACCGTGTGCGTCGGCACCGGCCACTGCCCGGAGGCGATGACCGAGCCATCGATGCCGGCGGGAGTCACCAGGCCCTGGCCGGTGGCCCAAAACTCGATCCAGGATCCCTGCGCGGCGGCGTTGGTGGCGCTGTTCCAGGTATAGTCCTGAACGTTGACTACCCAGGCGGGTCCGGGACCGTACTCGGTGGTGAAAATCCCCGGGGCCACATCCGCCACCGGCACGCTGGTGGAGCCCTGCACGCCGTTGTACTGCACTTCGAGCGTGGTGTTCGGTCCAATGACGCCGTACGGCACCAGCACATTCAACTGGGTTGCCGAAGCGTACGCGAGATACGCTTCGATGGAACCGAACAGCACTTTCACTCCGCCCAGCCCCTTCTCTTCACCGCTGGCCGCGGCGGAGATGACGCCTTGCGTGGGCCCGAGGTTCTTGCCGTAAATGGACACATACTCGCCTGGCGCGACTGAGCCGGCCACACCGCTGGCAGCGTTGGCGACGCCGGCGATTACCGGACCGGTGAGCATAGTCCCCATATCGATCTTGGTGATGACGCCATCCCAGCCGCCCTTGTTCGTGGGCTGGAAGGCGCCCGTGGTCACCGGGTAGTTGGTGGACTTCGAGGCGGCGCCGATGTACACGTCGCCGGTGGGGTCGAGCTTGATTCCGAACAGTCCCTGCTCATCGGCCGAGCCGCCGAGGAATGTGGAATACAACAACGACTTGCCGTCGGGGCCGATCACGGAAAAGAAGAGGTCCCAGCCTCCCCCGAGGGTCGATTGAATGGCGCCTGGGGTCACCGGGAAACTGCCGTCCTCGGTCTCGCCGGTAACATAGGCGTTGCCGGCGCTGTCGACGGCTACGGCGCGGGCGCGTCCGGGTCCGATCAGCGTCGAATAGATGAGGCCCGCCTTGCCCGACTGGCGCGGGTCCAGCTTCGCGATGAAGGCTGTGAGCGCGCCGCTATTGGTGCTGCGGTACGCGCCGGCAGTGGTCGGAAAGTCGTTGGACCGTGTGGCGCCAGTGACATAGACGAAGCCGTTGCTGTCGACGGCGAGTCCCGAACCGAAGAAGCTGCCGCCGAAGGGCGAGGAAAAGAGCTGATAGTTTGAAGCGCTCAAGCCGAAGCTGACAAGCAGCGAAAAGGGCCCGTAGGTGGCGGCCGCGTCGGGGCCGTACTCAGCGCCGCTGCCTCCCAGATAAGTGGAGTAGAGTATCTTGCCGGCCGGACTGAGCTCGGTGAGAAATGCGTCGCAGGACCCATTCAGCCTGGTCTGATATGCGGTGGCCGTGACCGGGAAGTTGGGGGAACACGTTCCGCCGCGAATGTAGATGTTGTTACTCGCGTCGGTAACTGCATAGAGCGCCGAGTCCAGCCCGGAGCCGCCGAGGTAGGTGGAGAAGACCAAGCTCGCATCCCCGCTTTGACTGGGATCGAACTTGGCGACGAAAGCGTCCATCTGGCCGCCGAAGTTGCTCTGCGCTGCGTTCTTGATGGGCAAATCAGCCGGTGAGTCGGGTGAGTTCACCAGGGCCTGGCCGGCGATGACGATCTTCCCCGTCGAATCGATGGCGATTCCGTTGCCCTCCAGGCTGAGGTCGAGGATGACCTGGGACTGGCCAAAGTAAGTCGAGTAGATCAGGCCGTTCCCCTGGGCGTTGAGTTCGGTGACGAACATGCTGTCGACCTCCCCAATAGTGCTTCGGTAAGCATTCGCCGTGAGTGGGAAGTCGGTCGACGCTGTCGCGCCCATGACGGCAACGTTGCCATTCGCGTCGATGGCAAGGGCGTCGACGCCGTCGGCCGACTGACCGCCCAGGTAGGTGCAGTAGACAAGCGTTTTGCCGTCGGGGGCTATCTTGGCGACGAAGCCATCGCCGAAGGCGGAGGGCAGAGCCTGGGCGGCCAGGTCATGCATTTCATTGCCGGTGTCCTGGCTGTAGTTGAATCCCATGTCAAAGCCGGCGTGCGCCGGCAGGTTCGCGGAGCCGGTGACACCGCCGACATACACGTAGCCCTTGGCGTCCACCGCGATCTCGAAGATGCCGTCATCGCCGCTGCCGCCGAAGTAGGTGGAGTAGCTGAGAGTGGGATCGATGACCAGCTTCTTTCGATGGTCGTAGGCGGCCAGCCGGAAACGCGCCCGGTTGCCTTGCTCCACCACGTAGCCGCCGTCGATGGGCGTGCGCAGGTTGCCGTTCTGCTGGTAGATCACCGGCCGGTGCTCGCACATACGGCCCGCCGGCCCGTCGACGACCAGGTCGCCTGCGGCATTGAGCGAAAGCCGTTCGGCGCCGCCGAACTCGAGACTGATGTCGGCGGGATTGGCGCCAGGGGCAATCACGAAATCGTATTCGAGCTTCCGCTGGCTGCCGTAGTAAACCAGGTCGATACCCGGATAGACGTCGTGGAAGCGGACGCGCCCGAAGGACGGCACGCCGGTTCGCCACTTCGCGCGGTCGTTTCCGATCAGGTAGTTGCTGACGCCGGGAAGAGGGTCGATTCCCTCGGCTATGGCAGACGGCCTGGATCCGGGCAGGGTCATCCGCACGGGTCCGCCGCGCAGATTCAGGACGGCATCGCTGCCTGACAGCAGCACCGTGTATCCCGGCCCTCGGGAGACGAATTTCACCCGGGGGTCGGTTTGGCCCTGGTTTGCTTCGAAACGCAGCGGCGCATCGAGTACGGATTGCTTCAGACGCGCCTGGCGGTCGTCCGGCGGAACGCTGGTTGCCGAAACGCCAACTGAGCCGGCCAGGCCGATGATGCACAGCAACGTGTGATAGTGCTTGACGGAGAGCATGCGGTGTAACTCCGCAGTGAGTCTACCGGTCCCGCCGGCTCTTCGTAAAGCTAAAACCCGTTAGAAACGCGTTAAACTTGCTGTTTCGCCAAGAGTTACAGGTCAAGAGCAAGGCCCGCAAAAAGCTGGCGCGTTCGGCGGTGGCTGCGGCGCGCGAGCGACAATGCTACAGGAAGGCATATCCTAAGGTCTACGGGTCTCCGGGTTCCAATAGGACGGCTCGATGTGGGAAAGGCACCCGAGGGGACCAAAGGGTGGTGGCTGGTGTGTCTTCAGCGGCGCTGGGGAATCCAAGAATAATCATTCAATTGCTTGTCATAGGTTTGAGACGAGCAAGGTGGTATGCTGTGTCGTTACTGAGACCAGACTTGGCAGTCTGGGGGCGGAAGTACGTCTGGCGCTCCGCTCGCCTCGTGCAAGTGGACCGGCGCCCCGTTTTCGCGCAACTCCCGGACCCCCGGGAGACACACAGCCGGGTTGCCGCGAAGTCCAATCTGGCCAAATGTTTAACGGAGGATGATGCGATGCTCAAAAGCAGATTTGTGAACGCATGGTTTTTGGCCTGCACGCTGGTGCTGGCCCTGTTGGTGGCGACGCCCCGCGGTGCGAGGGCGCAGGGCGCCGGTTCGGGAACCGTTACCGGCGCCGTGACCGATCCGTCCGGTTCGGTCGTGCCGGCCGCTTCCATCGTATTGCGCAATACCGGTACCGGCATCGAACGGAAAACCGGGACCAATGATGCCGGCATCTACGAAGCGCCGTTTCTGCAGCCGGGACAGTACGAGGTCCGGGCCAGCAAGATCGGTTTTGGTACTGTGCTTCACAAAGACCTGACGTTGCAGGTGGGCCAGACGCTTACAGTGGATTTCTCGCTCAAGGTCGAGACGGCGCAGCAGGAGGTCACGGTCAGCAGCCAGGCGGAAATCGTGGACCCCGAGAAGACCGAGCAGTCGCAGGTGATCAGCGAATCCGCCGTAAGCAACCTGCCGATCGCCGGGCGGCGGTGGGACAGCTTCGTGCTGCTCACCCCCAATGTCACTACCGATGGCACCAGCGGCCTGGTGTCCTATCGCGGCGTCTCCGGCCTGTACAATTCGAATACCGTGGATGGCGCCAACAACAATCAGGCGTTCTTCTCCGAGGCGCGCGGCCGCGCCAACAGCGGGGCCTACGTCTACAGCATGGATTCCATCAAGGAGTACCAGGTCACCGCCAGCAACTACAGCGCGGAACTGGGGCAGTCCGCGGGCGGCGTGGTGAATGCCGTGACCAAGTCTGGCGGGAACAGTTTGCACGGAGACATGTTCTACTACTTGCGCTACCCCTCGTTCAATGCGCTCGATTCCTACCCGAAATCGCGCGGCACCTACAGCCAGCCCATCCACCAATGGCAGCAGTTCGGCGCCAGCGCCGGCGGCGCGATCCTCAAGGATAAGCTGTTCTTCTTCGCAACCTACGATGGCTCGCGCAAAGTCGACCCCATCACTTACACCAGCAGCGTCTTCAGTTCCACCAAGAATTCCCTTTCCTGTCCCGCGGCGGTGTCGGCCTCGCAATGCGCCGCTGCCAATGCTTTCCTGTTCGGCCAGCAAGGCAGCTTTCCCCGCGACACCAACCAGGACGTCGGCTTCGGCCGGCTCGATTACCAGGCGACCGACCGCAATCACTTCAGCAGCTCGTTCGATTTCATGAACTACCGCGCGCCCAATGCGTACAGCACCGCGCCATCGGTCAACAACAGCTCGCTTGGCACCAACGGAAGTTACCTCTTCCACGAGCGGATCTTCGTGGCGAACTGGGATTCGACGATCTCGAATTCCGCCGTCAACAATCTGCGCTTCCAGTGGGGCCGCGACCTGGAGGCCGCCGGTTCCAACGCGCCCGCGCCCTACGTCAGCATTTCCGGCCTGATGACCTACGGCGAAAACTACGCTCTGCCGCGCACCGCCGAACCGGACGAGCACCGCATCCAGATCTCGGACACGATCTCCAAAGTTTACGGCCGCCACACCTTCAAGGCCGGCGTGGATTTCAACTTCATCCACGAGCTGATGATCAATCTGTACAACGGCACCGGCCAGTACAGCTATAGCGGGACCGCGCAGAACGCCTTCAACAACTGGGTGATCGACGCTCTCGGAATCAACACCGGAGACGGTCTGACAGGCAGGCATTACAGCACCTTCACGGAGGTCAACGACCCCATCACGCACGTCGGCAGGGACGATTTTCATGACAACGATTACGCCGCCTTTTTCGAAGACACCTGGAAGGCGAATTCCAAGCTGACGCTGAACATGGGCTTGCGCTACGACGTCACCACGATTCCGCAGCCGCCACAGCCCAACACGCTGACGTCGCTCACCACGCTCTACACCTCCACCATCAATATCCCCAAGGATCAGTTCGCACCGCGTATCGGCGCCGCCTGGCAGGTATCGCCGAAAACCGTTCTGCGCACGGGTTACGGCATCTTTTACGCCAAGACCACCAACAGCACCTACTACGCCACCCGCGTGGAGAACGGCGTTTACCAGCAAACCTTCTCCTGCACGCCGACCGGCGGGCTGGCTTGCCCGGCCTTGACGTTTCCCAACGTGATCTGGACTCCGCCCGGCCCGGCGCTGGCCGCGCCGTTCTCGGGCGCCTTGACGCCGCAAGTGGTTACCTTCACCCCACCCGCCGCGACCCAGGTAACGCGCGGCATGTCCCCCGACTGGGTCAACCCGCGAACCCACCAGGGCGACGTCACCGTGGAACGCCAGTTGCCGGGATCGCTCAGCGGCTCCATCGCGTACGTGGTGAGCCGGGGCGAACATTTGCCGATTTTCTACGATGCCAACCTCGCCCCCTCCACCACCACCAAGACCTACGACATCGTGAGTTCCAGCGGCGCCACCACCCAAACCTACACGGTTCCCTTCTATACCAGCCGCATCAACACCAATACCGGCGAAGTGTTCGTCGGATCGAGCGACGTCAATTCCTGGTACAACTCGATGGTCCTGACTCTGCACCGGCCCATGCGCCACGGTCTGGAATTCACCGCGAACTACACTTTGAGCAAGTCGCTCGACGGCGCCCAGGTGGCGGGATCCTACGGCACGTTCAACGGCACCGATTACCCGATCGATCCCTATAATCGCAAGCAGGAATACGGTCTTTCGGACCTCGATCAGCGCGACCGGTTCGTGGCCAACGCCGTATGGATGCCCTCCCTGAAGAATCTGGCGAGCAGGCCGGAACGGGCGATCCTGGATGGCTGGGCGTTTTCCACCATCGTGACCATGTCCACCGGCCAGCCGGTAACGCCGTATATCACCGGCGCCCCGAGCCCGCTCGATGGCGGCGTGACCGGCGGCGTAAGTTACGCTAGTCCTACCCAGGGCCGCGCCGGCTGGCTGCCGCGCAACGGGTTTACGGCTCCCGGTTTTCACAACATCGACTTCCGGCTGGGACGGCAGTTTGCGATTACCGAGCGGCTCAGGCTTTCGCTCATCGGCGAAGCCTTCAACCTGTTCAACCACACCAATGTCTCCAGCGTGAGCACCACCGCGTTCTCGTATCTCGCGGCTGGGTCAGGCGCCTGCGCCGGCCACGCCAACGCCTGTTTCGTCCCGTACACTTCGACACCCTTCATGGCTACTACAGCCACTAGCAACTTGATATGGGGCCCTCGCCAGTTGCAGATATCCGGCCGGCTGACCTTCTAGGAAGAGCATCGCAATCCTCGGGGACGCTGCCACGGCGTCCTCGGGGATTCCGGTCTTGGGCAAAGACGCGCACCAAGGCGCGCAGAGAGGTCTGCGGCGAAATCGAACGCCTTTCGCGCGCTACCGGAACCGTCGTGTGCAATCGGAATTTGCTCGATCACATCGATTCCCCGGCGCCTTCAGCCACCGTTGCCATTGGCCGGACGGCCGCCTCCGATTTGGGCAGCAGGTGCCTGGGCATGAAATGGGCGTTCGCGATCGCCGTCGGTATTACGGCGCTCGCGATCACGGCCGCGACCAGATACGAATACTGCGCGCTGGTAATGACCTTGTGATTGAGACCGAACAGGGCTGAGATGGTGCCGAACGTCAATCCCGTGGACATCATCAGAGAGTAATACAGCCCCTGGTGCCCTTCATGATCGAACGCCCGCACGGTTGGCACCAGCGGGGCCATCTTGCTCACCATCTTAGCCGCAAACAGCGCGAGAAAGGCGAGCGGTGTGGCGATCAGTGCCGGCACTGACACCAGCGATCCGGCGCGAATGAAATAGAACGGCGTGAGTAAGCCGAACGTCAATGTTCGCAGACGCCGGATCAGAACGTGGTCCTTTCCCACGGTTCCAGCCAGCACCATCCCGATGATATACGCCGGCAGCACGGCCTCGCTGCCGGCCCAAGCCGCCAGACCGCCCATCCCGAACAGCAGAAACAGAATGTACTTTGCTTCCAGCTCCGAGACGCGGCCTCCGAATTTCTGAAAGAACCACGGGGTGACAAACGGCAATGCCGCAAAGACAACCACGCTCGCGACTACGAAGATCAGCGTCCGCATCGTGAACGGAGAAAAAATCAGGCCCAGTGCGATCACTGTTCCGAGGTCGTTCACAAAACAAGCCGCGAGAATGCCTTTGCCGAAATCGGTCCGGTTAAGCCCAAGTTCGAGCATGACGGCGTACACGACGGCCACCGACGTTGTGGATAGGGCGACTCCGGCCAGCCAGCTTGCCGGAACGGACCACCCCAACACGAAGTGCGCCACGGCTGCGGCTCCCAGAAAGGGCGAGAAGAAGCCGACCAGCCCGACGACCGAGGCTTCCTTCCACTTGGTCCGGAATATCCCAGGATCCAATTCAGCCCCGGCGAGAAACGTGAGCACGATGGCTCCCGTTCCAGCCAGAAAACCGACCCATGCAGACTTCACTCCCAGCACTTCGGCGCCGATCAGGGCGCCGACGATGAGCTGCGCAACCGTGCCAACTACGATCTCCGAAAGCGCCGTCGAGATCCTGAACCAAATCGAAAGCAGCGTGGCGATCAACGCCAGAATCAGCCACAGCGCCGCTCGAAACCAGACCTGTTCCATACCTGTATCCGATACTCAGTTTCTGCCGTTCAGGGATTCGGCCTGGAAGCCCCTACAGCGAGTTTCGCTATAGGAGTCATTGGCCGCTGGAAGAGCGACGGTTTGGCGAACTCCACCGCCTAATCAGAGAATACAGCAAGCGGCGGGGATGCTGCAATAAGATTCAAATCACGTCCTGCAGTGGCTGGAGCGGCGTCGGTGCGAGTGCCGATCGTCTGCTGCCGTTGGTATTCCCCGACCCGCGGTGCGGGCAGGCTGACGGGCGGGGCGCGCCCAGTGTACTCTAAAACTAGTGTCTCCCGCCCCTAAGAAAAAGACCAAGGACACGCTGCGCAGTTCCTGGCCGCTGGTGGTCGAGCTGATCCGGCCGCGCCGCGCCCTGTTCGCGCTCGGCCTGTTGCTGACGCTGATCAACAGCGTTTGCGGCATCGTGCTGCCGGGTTCCACCAAGTTCCTGATCGATAACGTCATCGGCAAACATCAAGGGAAGCTGCTGATTCCGCTGGTGGCCGCGGTTCTGTTGGCGACGCTGATCCAGGGCGCCACATCGTATTCGCTCACCCAACTGCTTTCCAAGGAAGCGCAGCGTCTGATCGCGGAAATGCGCCGCCGGGTGCAGCGGCACATCGGCCGCCTGCCGGTGTCCTATTACGATTCGAACAAGACCGGCGCCTTGGTTTCCCGCATCATGACCGACGTGGAGGGCGTGCGCAACCTGGTGGGCACCGGCCTGGTGGATTTCGTGGGCGGAATCATGAAAGCGCTTTTTTCGCTCGCCGCGCTGGTCTATATCAGCCCCATGCTCACCGGCCTGGCGCTGCTGTTCCTCGGCGCTTTCGGTTTCGCGTTGAGCAAGGCGTTTCGCAAAATCCGGCCGATCTTTCGCGAGCGCGGCAAGATCAACGCGGAAGTCACCGGCCGGCTCACCGAATCGCTGGCCGGCGTGCGCGTGGTGAAGGGCTATCACGCCGAGGCGGAAGAGGCCAAAGTGTTCGCCGCCGGCGTGCAGCGCCTGCTGGACAACGTGCTCCAAAGCCTCACCGCCATTTCGCTGATGAGCCTGTCCGCTACCGTGCTGATGGGCCTGGTGGGAGCCACCGTGATGTTTCTCGGCGCGCGCTCGATTATGGCCGGCACGCTGACGCTGGGCGGCTTCATGATGTTCACCGCGTTCCTGGCCTTCCTGGTGGCGCCGATGTTCCAGGTGGTGGGCATCGGCACCCAGATCACCGAAGCGCTGGCCGGCCTGGACCGCACGCAGGAGGTGCTGCACGAACGGCCGGAAGACGAGGAAACGCGCCGCACCACCGCCATCGGACCCATCCAGGGTTACCTCACGTTCGACCGGGTGACCTTCGCCTACGAACCCGGCAAGCCCGTGCTGCACGACGTGAGCTTCGCCTCCGCGCCCGGCACCGTCACCGCGCTGGTGGGCCCTTCGGGCTCCGGCAAATCCACCATCATCAGCCTGATCGCCGCGTTTCACGAGCCCACCGAAGGCTCCGTCCTGGTGGATGGAATCGATCTCTGCCAAGTGCGTCTGGACTCCTACCGCACGCAGCTTGGCGTGGTTCTGCAGGACACGTTTCTATTCGACGGCTCGATCGCCGAGAACATCGCCTTTGCGCGGCCTGCCGCTACTCAGGAAGAGGTTTTGGAGGCCTGCCGCATCGCGCGCGTGGACGAGTTCGCCGAAAAGTTCGAAAAGAAATACGACACCGTGGTGGGCGAGCGCGGCGTGAAGCTGTCCGGCGGCCAGCGCCAGCGCGTCTCGATCGCCCGCGCCATTCTCGCCAACCCGCGCATCCTGATTCTGGATGAGGCCACTTCCAGCCTGGATTCCGAATCCGAAGCCGCCATTCAGGAGGGCCTTTCCTACCTGATGAAGGGCCGCACCACTTTCGTCATCGCGCACCGGCTCTCCACCATCCGCCGCGCCGATCAGATTCTGGTGGTGGAAGCCGGCCGCATTCTGGAGCGCGGCACGCACGATTCGCTGTACGCGCTCGGCGGCCGCTATTACGACCTCTACACGCGCCAGCACGGCATCGACGCCAACCTGTTTCTGGCGCCCGGCGAAGGGGACAAGGTGGAGGAAACCGAAGACGCTCCGCGGCTGGGCAACGCCGCACCGCCTTCGGCCGCGTCCCTGTTGCGCGGCGGCATCGCGTAAGCTTTTCTTCCCGCCGTCTATTCGTACCGCAGCACTTCGGCCGGAGCGATCCTGGTCGCATTGCGCGCGGGGTACAACGTCGCCAGGAAGCTGACCAGGATGGCCGTGGCGGCGATCCACACTCCATCCACCCAATGCGCTTCAAAGGGGACGAAACTCAACGAGTAGACCGCTTCATCCAGGCGCACCCAGCGGTATTTATCGGCGAAATACGCCAGCGTGTAGCCGCCCACCAGCCCAAGGGCGCTGCCCACCACGCCGATCAGCACTCCCTGCAGCATGAAAATCCGGCGCACCTGGGCGGTTCGCGCGCCCATCGACATGAGGATGCCGATGTCGCGATACTTCTCCATCACCATCATCACCAGGGTGATGAAAATATTCAGTGCGGCCACCATGAGAATCAGGCCGATCACGATCATCGCCACCACGCGCTCCATGCGCAGCGCGCCGAGCAGTTGCTTGTTGCGCTCCTGCCAGGTGGTGGTGGTGTAGCGGCTGCCGGCCACGCGTTCCACGTCGCGGGCGATCTCGGGCGCCCGGTTCAGGTCGTCCACTTTGAGCTCGATCTGGTTGATGACGTCCTCGATCGACAGCGCTTTCTGCGCGGCGGCGATGGAAGTGAACGCCCAGGTGTCGTCGATATCGAAAAAGCCGGTCTCGTAAATCGCGCACACCTTGAAGCGGCGAATGGCGGGACGCGGGCCGAAGGGCGTCAGTTCGCCTTCCGGGCTCACCACGGTGATGTTGTCGTTGACCCGCATGCCGGTGTCTTCGGCCAGCCGCGCGCCGAGTATGATGCCGGGCGGCGAAGCATTGGGATCGCGCAGCCGGTTTGTCGAGCCGGATTTGAGATGGCGCAGCGCGTCGCTGATGGCTAGTTCGGAATCCACCTCGACTCCCTTCAGCACCGCGCCGTGCGACTGGATGGCGCCGGACAGGAATACCGGCGTGTAAAGCGCGGGCGAAACTGCGGTGACGTGCGGCGTGGCCCGCAGGTGCGCCGAGAGATCGCGCCAGCCGTCGATGCCGTTATTCAGCTTCTCGGACACGTTGATGTGCGCCATCGCGCCCAGCAGGTTGCGCTCCAGCGTGTTGCGGAAGCCGGTGGTGACGGCGATGGCGATGATGAGCGCCATCACTCCCACGGCCACCCCGAGCACCGAGATGGCGGTGATGACGGAGATCACCGATGCGCCGCGGTGCGCCCGCAGGTAGCGCGCGGCGACGAAAAGCTCAAAGCGATAGCGCTTCATCATCGGGATCGGGACACATCACGTATTCACTGTAGCGGTCGCCGGTCAACTCCTAAACTCCCTCATCCAGTTCCCGCATCGCGCGCACCAGATCGATCGGGCCTTCCGGCCGCAGCAGGGGGAAGAGAATCACGTCGCGGATGGAACGGGAGCCGGTCAGGATCATGGTGAGGCGGTCGATCCCGATGCCTTCGCCGCCGGCGGGCGGCATGGCGTAGGCCAGCGCGCGGACGTAGTCTTCGTCCATCTGGTGGGCCTCTTCGTCGCCGCGCTCGCGCATCGCAATCTGCATTTCAAAGCGCCGCCGCTGCTCCTGCGGATCGTTCAGCTCGGTGTAGGCGTTGCCGATCTCCATCCCCGCGGCGTAGATTTCGAAGCGCTCGACGAAGGCCGGATCGTCGGGCTTGTTCTTCGAAAGCGGCGACGTTTCGACCGGGTAATCGTAGACGATCGTCGGCTGGATGAGTTTGCTTTCCACGCGCTGCTCGAAGATGTCGGTCAGCGCCTCCCCTGCGGTAAGCCTGCTGGAATGGCGCCGCAGCCACTCGGGATTGGCGACGTCTTCGATCGCCGGCCGGTCTTCGCCGTCCCAGAACCGCACCACGGCTTCGCGCATGGTGTAGCGCTCCAGGTGGCTGAAATCGAGCCGCTGCCCGTCGAATTCCACATCGGTCGAGCCACCCGCATCGAGCGCGGTCTGCTTGAGTAACGCTTCCGACAAGTCCATCAGGCCGCGGTAATCGGTGTAGGCCTGGTAGAACTCCAGCATGGTGAATTCCGGGTTGTGATGCGTAGACAGGCCTTCGTTGCGGAAGTTGCGATTGATTTCGTACACCCGCTCCAGGCCGCCCACCACCAGCCGCTTCAGGTACAACTCCGGCGCGATGCGCAGATACAGGTCGATATCGAGCGTGTTGTGGTGCGTGACGAACGGCCGCGCGGCAGCCCCGCCGTAGAGCGGCTGCATCATGGGCGTTTCCACTTCGATGAAATCGCGCGCCTCGAGTTGCCGGCGCAGCGAGGAGATGATGCGCGCCCGCGTGACGAACACCTTGCGCACTTCCGGGTTGGCGATCAGGTCCAGGTAGCGCTGGCGGTAGCGCGTTTCCACATCCTCCAGGCCGTGCCACTTCTCGGGCATCGAAAGCAGCGTCTTGGAAAGGAACTCCAGCTTTTCCGCGTGAATGCTCAGCTCGCCGGTGCGGGTGCGGAACAGGTAGCCCTCCACGCCCACGATGTCGCCGATATCCAGCATTTTGAAGAGCTGGAAATCGCGCTCGCCCACCGCGTCCTTCTTAACGTAGATCTGCAGCCGCTCGCCGTTTTGCTGCAAATGGGCGAAGCCCGCCTTACCCATGTGGCGAACCGTCATCATGCGCCCGGCCACGCGCACGCGCAGCTCGGGCGTCAGCTCCTCGGCGGTCTTGGAGCCGTATGCGCCCAGGATCTCCGGAATGGTGTGGGTGAAGTCGTAGCGCCGGCCATAGGCGCGGTAGCCCAGCGCCTCGATTTCGCGAACGCGCGCCAGGCGCTGCTTGAGCAGGTCGTCTTCCAGCGACAAAACATCTCTCCTGTGGAACGGAAACACCCATTATAAGGCTTCGGTTTCCTTGCAATCCGCCGCCGCGGGGGTTCGGGACACAAGAGCCGGACACGAGCGCATATGTGGCCAGCCCGACAGGGCGACAGACAATAGCCAAGCGCGCGAGCGCCCCGCCGGCTCGTTTAGAATAGTAAAAGAGTGCCCGCCAAGACCTTTTACCTGGAAACCTTCGGCTGCCAAATGAACGCGCACGACTCCGAAAAGGTAGTCGGCACGCTGATGGCCAAGGGCTATGCGCAGGTGCCCACGCCGGAAGAAGCTCATCTGGTGCTGTACAACACGTGCAGCATACGCGACAAAGCCGAGCAAAAAGTCTACCACCGCTTGCAGCAGTTCAAGCGCAACGGCAAGGACAAGGTGATTGGCGTGCTCGGTTGCGTGGCACAGCAGGAAGGCGAACGCATTTTCGAACGCGCGCCCAACGTGGGCCTGGTGTGCGGCTCGGCCAGCTATAACAAGCTAGGCGAGTTGCTGGTACAGATTGAAGCCGGCGACAGGCGCGTCACCGGATTGAGCCTGGATACCGATGAGGCCTTCGACACGACCTTCACCCGCCGCGACAATCCGCACCGCGCCTACATCACCATCATCGAAGGCTGCGACAAAAGCTGCGCCTACTGCGTGGTGCCGTTCACGCGCGGCCCGGAGCGCAGCCGCTCGAGCGAAAGTGTGATGGCCGAAGCGCGCCGCCTGGCCGCGGAAGGGTACAGCGAGATCCAACTGCTGGGGCAAAACGTGAACAGCTATCGCGATCGCACGC
>JBAVIH010000541.1:0-3667 GCA_049686695.1 Bryobacteraceae bacterium
GGCCTCTGAGTCGGCGCTCGGGTCGCGTCCCCGCGGAGCCCTACCCTCCGCTCAGGTGCAACCAGTGTAGCCGAAAACCATCAACCAACCGAAAGCCGTTTACACAAAACTCTTGACACTGCCCAGACCCGCGCTCTTTCCCTCTTCATCGGAAAATGCATCCGCGCCGGCCGCGGCCCCTCAGTACGACCCCCGCGGCGCCAGCACGGCCCGCACCGTACGCGCCAGAATGTAGATATCGAGCCACAGCGACCAGTTGCGAATGTAATACCCGTCTAAGGACTGCTGCACATCCAGATCCCCATCGCTCCGCGCCGAGACCTGCCACAGCCCGGTCAAACCGGGTCGAACCTGCGTGCGCACCTGCAAAAACTCCGGATCGAAACGCGCGTTGTGATAGGCCGGGAACGGCCGCGGCCCCACCAGGCTCATCTCGCCCCTCAAAACGTTCCACAGTTGCGGCAGTTCATCCAGGCTGGTTCTCCGCAGGAAATGACCCACTCCCGGCAGAATCCTCGGATCGTGCTTCAGTTTGCAGAACCGGTCCCACTCTTCCCGCGCCTCCGCATCCCCAGCCAGGTGCGCCTCCAGCATCTCATCCGCATTCGGGAACATCGTGCGCAGTTTCAGGATGCGCAGCGTGGTTCCGTCGCGCCCTTCCCTCTCCTGCGTGTAGAACGGGCTCCCCGGACTTGTCTTTCGAATCCACAACGCGCACGCGCCCAGCAGCGGCGCGCAAACCAGCAGCCCGCAGGATGCGGCCACCAGATCGAGCGTCCGCTTGATCCGCTGCGCCAATGGGTTCAACAGCTTTTGCCGGGTTTCAAACCCAACCATTCCGCCCAGGTCCCTCGGTTCGGTCCATTGGCTGGTGATGCCGTCCATCTCGGAGACGATCAGAATCCTCGGGAATATCCTTCTCCAGCGCCGAAGATGGTGCACAAGCTGTTGGCGCGGCATGCCGGAGATGGCCAGAATGGCGTAGCCGACGCCGAAATCCCGGGCCACCCAGTCGGCGTCATCGAGCGTTCCCACCACCGGAACACCCTCGCACACTCCGTGCTTTCGCGGATCGTCGTCCAGAAACGCGATGGGCCGGTACCCCAGCACGCGGTTGGCCCTCAGCGTGCGGACCGTGGCCCGTCCCGCCGTCCCGGCCCCAATCACCAGAACCGGTACGCCCCACCACGGCCGGCGGGCCACCGCATGCATGACCAAATTGCGGCCGCAGGAGACCAACACCATGGAGAGAGCCCACGCCAGCAGCAGCGCGCCGCGCGAGTTGGCCCATGCGCCCTTGGTGAAGAACATGCCAAAGAGAAACAGGAAATAGACCGTGCTGACTCCCCTGCAAATGCCGCGCAAGTGCTCTACCGCGGTCAGGCCGATGCCGGGGTACTGGCCCTTGCCGGCGAATACCCCGACGCAGCACAGCGGCAGCAGGCCCATCTGCGGGTGGAGCGACGGAATTGTCGGATTGATCAGCCGCCACAGCGCGAAGCCCGCCACAACCGCTGCGCTCAACATCCAAAAGTCCGAGGCTGCCAGCGTCGCGGTCATATACGCCGGCGAATAGGCTAATTGGCGGACGGCCGCCGCTTCGGCAGCCATGCCGTTTAGCGGAGACGAAGTGGGACGAGCAGTTTGACGAGCAGCGGAGGACATTAGGATTCCAGCGTGAGTGAGGTTACGCGCCGGATGATCGGGCGCCCAAGGCCTGGGCGAATACTTCCTCGAACTTATCTCCGATCCGGCCGATTTGAAAAGTCGCCGCCGCGTACTCGCGGCCTCTGGCGGCGAAGGCGCTGGCGCGGTCCGGGCTGTTTATCAGCTCGTGGGCCGCGTTCAGAAAACCTTCCAGATCGCCCGGTTCGACGACTACGCCGGCCTGGTTGTCGGATACAATCCGCGCCGATAGGTTGGAGGCTGGAACCGAAAGCAGCAGCGGCCGCGACGCACACAGGTAGGTCAAGACCTTGGATGGCGCCGAGTACCCGCCCGCTTCCTTCTCGATGATCGCAATCAGCACGTCGCCGGTCGCGACCACATCCGGAAAGACTTCGAAAGACTGGTAGTCGAGCAGCCGTAGGTTTGAGAGGCTAAGTTCCATCTTGCGGCGCTCCAGATAGTTCCGGCCCGGGCCCTGCGAGATTACCACCACGGCGACGTCTTTTTCGTTCTTGAAGCGGTGGGCGAGCTGCGCCAGCAATTCCGGGTCGTGTTTCAGCCCAAGCGTGCCGCTGTAGAGAAAGACGCGCTTATCCGCCAGACCGTTTGCCTGGCTCCAGGCATTCACCTTGGGCCGCCACGGAAGCTCATCGAGCGGCGCCCAGTTCTCAATGACGTGCCATGCGCCGCGGGAACGTCCGCGCACCCGCCCGAAGGCATCCTGAAACTCTTCGCTGATGAACACGACTCCGTCGCTGCCCCGGATCAGCGATTCATCCATTCGAGTGAATACGCGGCCCAGCATCGCCCCGGACCGCCCGAATTTCCGGCCCAGCACGGCCCTTACTCCTGGGCCATAGAGATCCTGTACCCATGCGATGAATCGGATGCCCGCCTTCTGGCACGCCCCCCGCAGCCAGTTCTGTGCGATCGGTGTGGCCAATCCGGAAAGAACGGCATCCGCCCTGAACTCTCGAATCACGCGGTAACATTCGTCGACGTAGAGCCGGTCGTCGCGTAGCCGCCGCAACGGCGAGTACTTGTTATAAGGTCGGCCGATGCCGACGGGTTGGATGCGGAGCGTCGTCGGGTCGCCCGCCGCTGGCTGCAGCGGCCCCTTCGGGGCTTCAAAGCCCGGAAAATAGAGGTGGAGGACGTGGTGCCCTCGAGCGGCTAGCTCCCGGCTGAGTTGCACCGGGAACGCATGGCCGACAAAATCATGAATGACAACGCGGGACGTAACGGAGAGCCTCTGTTAGGTTCTAACGTGATCCGGACAGGCGATGAGCGACGGCCTCGGAGGTTTCGCCCATGTCCGGAGCGGGTTCAGCCGCCGCCAGTTCCCGGGTCTTCAAGACGATCATGTATTCGTAAAACGACTGAAGGACGGCGTACGTGAATCCGGCACGGCCGTCCAGGAAGCCGCGTTTGGCGAAGTACAACAGCGCGAACTTGATCAGCGGGCGGGCCGGTGCCCGGTAAAACAGCTCTTTCTGATGGAAGCGGCGTTCGTGGAAATCCTTGGCGAAAAATGCCTGGCGAATGCTGAGGGGCCTCTGCGCAGTGCGGTTGTCGTGGATCTGCCTGGCTTCGAAAGTACTGTAGGAATTGTGCCGGTCCAGCCAGTGCCCCATGCCTTTGCTGAAAGGGAAATGGTCCAGGTGCCCGCTGACGTCGCCCACCGGCCCATCGGGCAGGGATACCGGATTCACCAGGCGCTCATACCGCATTCTCTCGGGGCGGAACAGCCGCATATAGAACCGAGTCGCCTGTGTGTGCCTCAGCCAGCGTCCACCCAAGAAGTCCCGGCGCTGAACGCGAAAGGCTACTGCCGAGGGATTGCCCTGCACAGCCCGTCGGAGGTTTCCGGCGAGTTCTGCTGTCACGCGCTCGTCCGCGTCTGCGTTTGTCAACTTGATTTGGCCCCTTTTGATGCTCTGATCTGGCCCCACCTGGTATTTGCTTAATTTTTCCCGTTTTGGCCCTGACGGAAGGAGCC
>JBAVIH010000542.1:0-2179 GCA_049686695.1 Bryobacteraceae bacterium
ACGCATTTGCGCGAAGAACTTTACTATCGGTTGAGTGTATTCCAGATCGAAGTTCCGCCACTCCGCGACCACAGAGAAGATATTCCGCCAATCGCCGAGGTCATGCTGCGGAATCTGAACAAGAAACACTCGACGCGCGTCACCGGCGTGGACGCCGAAGTGATGGATCTTTTTCAGCGGTACGATTGGCCGGGTAATGTGCGGGAGTTGCGCAACGTCCTGGAGCGCGCCGCCATCATGGCTGGCGAGGGTTTGATCCGGCTGGCCAGCCTTCCTTCCCCGGCGTTCGCGGCAAACCCCGGACCGCATTCCGCGCCGGCATCCGTCTATGAGGGCCCGATCATGTTGCAGCCGGGCCAGCCACTCACGAAACTCGAGGAGGCTTACATTAAACTCACCCTCGATCACGTGCGCGGCAACCGCAAACTCGCCTCCGAGATGTTGGGGATCAGCCTGCGGACGCTGCAGAACCGGATCGCCGCACTGCGCGAAGAGGCGGGGGCGGGAACTCCCGGCTCACGATGGTGACTCCGCTCGAGCGACGGGCTCGCGCTTTTGCATCCAGGCATAGTCGCTCGGTCAGCAGTCGCAGGTCAGAACGCCGCGTGATGAGTTGCTCGACCAGCTTCATGTTCGCCTGGTTGTCTTCGACATAGAGCAGTGTGTGCCGCCGCGCGCCGGTCGCGACTGGCGGGCGCGATCAGTTTCCGATGCCAAGCCAACAAGGTCTTTGACATGACAATGGTAGCGATCAGCTCGCCAGAGAGCGTGTGCACAGTTGTGTCCGTGTCCAGAGTGGCCACTGTCACTGGCGGTCTGATGCCAGTCGCCACGGTGCTGGAGAAACCGGGGCGCTGGTGGAAGACGACGTCACGTCGAAGCGCCCCAACCGAAGTTCAGCGTCGCTGTCTCAGTCTACGCCCGCGCTCCTTTCTACTCTGAAAGGGAGCAACCCGGATGGCTGCAGTCGCAGGAGATCTCGACTTCTTCTCCCGCGTCTTCGCAACCCTGGCTACAGTACTCTTTGTCAAGCGCTACGGTGCACCTGCAAGCTGGGTGCGCGCATTTCTTTTGCTCAGTGTCTGCCATGGCTATTCCTTCCTATCAATGCAGTGGATGGGCTTACTTCCCCCCGCCAGGAGGAAAATGAGCGAACATCTTCTGCACGTCCTTATCGAGAGTCTTAATGTTCTTGTCGGGCTTGTTGGAAAGGGTTTCACTGGACGATCCCCGCCAAATAAGCTTCTTACTGTTCGCGTCGAACAGATCGACAACCAGAGTACCGACCGTGTAGTTGGTAACTGTGGTCGTGACATCTCCGAATCCCCCCCAGCGCCAGCCGCCTCCCATGCCGTCGTAGTAGGTGTTGAGAGTTGGATGATTTTGCGCCATCTCCATCGCCAGGATGGCGACGCTCGCGCCCGACTCCACCGGCGTCCAACCTTTCGCTGTCAAGGCTGCATTGACGGCGCCTTTGATCCGGTCGACCCATAACGGGTCCTGCGTTTGGACCTTTTCCCAGGAGTACGTCTTGTACTGGCTGAATTCTGCCTTATGATCATAGTCGGTCTTCACCTGCTGTGCGAACGAAGGGGCCGCAAACAGAAGCGCGGCGCCGACGGCGGGAAGTATCGAATGTTTGTTCATGAGCGTTTCCATTCAATCGTTTTAGGGCATTGTTCTTTCGTTGGACATTTGGGTGCGTGGTGTGCAAATTGCGTGGCCCAGTCTGCAGGTTGGATCGCCGGTCCCACTCCAATAACCACGTCAACAACTCGATCGGCTTGGCGAGGGCGACCTCGTCCATGCCGCCCTTAGTTAGCGAGACACTTCGATTACCGCCGCCCGCCGCCTCCGCCGCCAGCCGACTGTCGCTGCTGCATCTGCTGCATCTGCTGCGTGTGCCCTTGCTGCATCCGCTGTGTCTGTTGCTGGTGTTGTTGTTCTACTTGCTGCATTTTCGCTGGAGCAGCCTTCTGTTTCATCAGTTGCTGATGCTCCTGGTCCTGCTTCTGCTGGAGTTTCTGCCGCTCCTGGCTCTGCGTCGCGATGGTCTTTTCCCGCTCCCTCTGGTATTTCTGGTCCAGCTTCGCGTTCCCCGTCTTGGGAGCGGCGGCGCGTTCGATGGGCGGCAGCTCCTTAGGATGGACTGCGGTGTTGGCGCGAGCAGTCGCAGTAA
>JBAVIH010000543.1:0-2424 GCA_049686695.1 Bryobacteraceae bacterium
CCACCGGGCTGCCGCCGCCGGTATCCCAGCCGGCCACGTTGGTTACGCCCGTCCGGCCGCCGTGCAGCGGGCAGGTGCCCACCGGTTCCGTGCCGGCAATGTACACCTCGGTCTGCGTCTTCGGGCAGGCGGGCGTGGCCGGCATCCCCGACTGCGGATCGATTTCCACGCTCACCACCCCCGGCGGTGCGTTGAACGGCTTGGCGTCGCGGTACTCCCGGAAATCGAGCGCGCGCTTCATGAACTCCGCCCAGATCGGCGCCGCCGATTTCGCCCCTTCCAGATCCAGATCGCGATTGTCGTCGAACCCGACCCACACCACGCACAGCAGCTCGGAGGTGTAGCCGGCGAACCAGCCGTCGCGCGAAGTGCCGGTTTTGCCCGCCGCCGGCGCGGTGAAGCGGCTGCGCACTCCCGCCGCCGTGCCGCTGCGCAGCACCTCCTCCAGCAAATTGGTCATCACGTAGGCGACCCGCGGATCGAGCACCGCCTTCTGCTCGATCGTGCCCTTGTAAATTACTTGCCCTTTGTCGGTGCGCACCATGTTGAGGAAGCTCGGCTTCACATAGACGCCCTGGTTGGCGAACATGGTATACGCGCCGGCGGCTTCGATCGGCGTGATCTCGTAAGCGCCCAACGCCACCGCCGGAGTCGGATGGATGCGATAGTTCATCCCGGCGCGGTTGGCCATCTCCACCACCGCGTCGAATCCCACCATCTCCGCCACTTTCACGGTCGCCACGTTGAGCGAATGCGCGAGCGCCTCGCGCAGCGTCACGTGGCCGTGAAACTCGTTGGCGAAGTTGGTTGGCTCGTATGGTTTGCCGTCGAACCAGAAGGTGGTGGGTTCGTCGTCCACCATGGTGCTCGGGGTGATCACGCGCGGGCCGCCTTCCACCGCCGTATCCATCGCCGCGGCGTACACAAACGGTTTGAAGATGGAGCCCGGCTGCCGCTTGGCGAGCACGTGGTTCAACTGGCTCATGCCGTAATTGCGGCCCCCGGCGAGCGCCTTCACCTCGCCCGTGTGCGGATCCAGAGCCACCAGCGCCACCTGCGGCTCCGGCGGCGTCTGGCCCCGGAAACGCCGCTGCCGTTTGATCTGGTCGTCGACGCCCTGCATTCCCAGCCGGATGGCCTCCGCCGCCGCCTTCTGCAGCCGGATGTCGAGCGTGGTGTAAAGGCGGAAGGCGTTGTTCTGGAAATCGGCATCCAGGAACTTGGCCTGTACCTGGTCGTTCACCATGTCGACGAAATACGGCGCTTCCTGCGATTGCGCGGCGCCCTTGGGGACGACCACCTCCGCATCCATCGCCAGCGCGTAGTCGTGGTCGCTCACGTAGCCGTTCTGGCGCATCATGCCCAGCACCAGGTTGCGCCGCTCCTTTACCCGGTCGGGGTGCCGGTACGGATCGAAATGCGCCGGGTTCTGAATCATCCCGGCCAGTTCCGCGGCCTCCGGCAACGTTATCTGGCTGAGGTCTTTGCCGAGAAACGCCTCGGATGCCTCGCCGAACCCGTGGATGCGGAACGAGCCGCGCGATCCCAGGTAGATGTCGTTGGCGTAGTCCTCGAAGATCTGTTCCTTGCTCAGGCGCTGCTCCAGCTCGAGCGTGATCATCATCTCGGCCAGCTTGCGCTTCCATCGCTTGTCCTCGTTCAGCCACAGCATGCGCGCCAACTGCTGGCTGAGGGTGGACGCCCCCTGCTCCTTCTTCCCCTGCTTCAGATCGATGTAGGCGGCTTTGATGATGCGCGAAGGGTCGAAGCCGGCGTGTTGAAAGAAGTGCTTGTCCTCGGCCGACGTCACCGCATCCACCAGCACCCTGGGAATGTCGGCGAATTTCACCAGGCGGCGTTTTTCGCGGTTCGGGCCGGACAGGGAGGTGATGAGCTGCGGCTCCAGTTGGTATTCGTTGCGGGCCGTGTTGTCCTGCAGGGAGACGATCGAGGAAATCCGCCCCCCCTCAAACCGGATCAGCCCGGCTTCCTGGTCGAAATAGGAATCCGGCCCGGGGAAAACTTCGATCGCGCTCGGATGAAGCTGATAGTAGCCGTCCGGGTTGGACCGCGATTCGCCGTAGCCGCTGCGCCGCAGGTCCGCCGCGATATCGTCTGGCGTCAGCACGTCCCCCACCGCGACCGATTGCGCCGCGGCGTAAATCTTGGCCGTGTTGGCGAACGGCCCCAACCGCAGTTTCTCGTCCATCAACTGCGCGTAAGTAGCATAAAAATGAATGAACGTGCACAGCCCCAGGATCAGAAGCAGGGACACCCCGATCACCATCCACCGGCCCACCGGGCTGAGGAAGAACCGCGCCAGTCCCGCCGCCCGCGGGATCCGGACTTTCATCTCTTTCTTGGCCACTTCTTCCAATTGTCTCATGAAGGCGAGGAAACTCCCTGGATAGAATTGTCCAATAC
>JBAVIH010000544.1:0-4556 GCA_049686695.1 Bryobacteraceae bacterium
GCCCAGCCGCGGCCGGTGGCGGGAAGCGGGATGGCGGTCACCCGGCGCACCAGCTCGGCGGGCAGCAGCGAGGCCGGGTCCGGCGCTCCCGGCTGGCGGAATACGATCAGGTCGAGCTCATAGTGCCGCCCCAGGTACTCGAGCAGGGACGCCGTGCGCAGCGAGCCGCCGCCCGAAAGCGGATAGGGCGCTTCCGGCGCCAACAGCAGGGCCGCTGCTCGATCGTCACTTGTCAAAGCGTCTCCGGGCCTCCTGATAGACTGCGTAAGTTTGCCGTGCAGTGCCTCGCCAGGAGAATTCGGCGGCGCGGACGCGGGCGCGGGCGCCCCATTCGGCCCTCCAGGCGGGACGCTCCAGCGCCTCAATCATGGCCTGCGCCAGTTCGCGCGCGTTCTCCGCATACACCGCCGCGTCGCCGGCCGTCTCGCGCAGGGCCGGGGAGACGATCACGCACGCCCCGCACTGCATGGCCTCCACCACCGGCAAGCCAAAGCCTTCATAGAGCGACGGGTAGACGAAGGCGGTGGCGCCGGAGTACAGGACCGGCAAACGCTCGTCGGGCACCTCGCCCAACAGGCGCAATCCAGGTTCCCCGGCAATCGCGGGCGCATCCGCGCGGCGCCGGCCGGCAATAACCAGTTCGGCCGTGGGTGCGCGCTTGCGCACTTCGCGCCAGGCTTCCACCAGAAGCGGCAGATTCTTGCGCGGTTCGATGGTTCCCACGAACAGGAAATAGGGCGGTTCCGGCCGCGCCTCGACCGGCGCGAACCACTCGGCGGCAGCTTCCGGCACGGCCACTACGCGGTCCGGGCTGAGCTGAAACCGCGCGATCACCTCTTGGCGCACATGCTCGCCCGGAGTAATCACCATGGTGGCCAGGCCCATTTTCAAGAGCAGCGGGGTTCGCCGCATCACGCGGCCCGCGCCATCGTGCCAGGCCGGGTCGAGCCAGGGCGAAAGGTCGTGCAGCGTCATCACGCTGGGCCGGCGTGCCAGGTAGGGAACTGCGAAGTCCGGCCCGTGCACGACGTCGGCGCCGATGCGATTCAGCTCTCGCGCCATGCCCCACAGCCACCACCGCCTCTCGGCCGCGCTGCGCGGCCCTCCTCCCCGCTTCAGGTTCGCCGGAGCGCCCGCCGGCATCGAGAACGGCTGGTCCGAGATCAGAAAGAACTCGTCGTCCGGGTGCCACCGCGCCAGCGCCAGGCTGAGCTGGCCGGTGTAACGGGCCAGGCCTCCGCTCGAAAGTCTCAAGCTCGCCGCTTCAATCGCCACCCGCATGACAAGTCAGGCCGTGAGAGCCGCCTCAACCGACGTGGCGCAGGCAGTCCTGCCTGCCGTGTCGAGACTCATCTCGATTTCCTCCCGCGCGGCCGCGGGAACCGAGGCGTCAGCCTCGCCAAAGCGCGACGCGTTGACAGACGACAGGAACCGATCGTCCGTCCCACCTTTGCCACGCGGCCCTACACCCGGTTCGCGTAGTTGCGCTCGTAATAGTTCCGATACTCTCCGCTGCGCACGCGGGCGACCCACGCGGCGTTGGCGCGGTACCAGTCGATGGTGCGCGCGAGGCCGGTTTCGAAATCCACCCGCGGCCGCCAGCCGGTTTCGCGCAGGATCTTTTCGCTCGAGAGCGCATAGCGCCGGTCGTGTCCCGGCCGGTCACCAACGTATTCGATGAGGCTCTCCGGCTTGCCGGTTAGCTGAAGCAGCTTGTGGATCACTTCCAGGTTTGGCAGCGAGCGGTTGCCGCCGATGTTGTAGACCTCGCCCGCGCGCCCTTTGTCGAGCACCGCCAGAATGCCGCGGCAATGATCGTCCACATACAGCCAGTCGCGAATCTGCATGCCGTCGCCGTACACGGGCAGCGGCCGGTCTTCGAGCGCGTTCGAGATCATCAGCGGAATCAGTTTTTCGGGGAACTGGTAGGGGCCGTAATTATTGGAGGCGCGCGTTACCACCACCGGCAGCCGGAAGGTGACGAAGTAGGAGAGCGCCAGCATGTCCGAACCCGCCTTGGACGCCGAATACGGGCTGCTCGGTTGCAGCGGGAAGTTCTCGGCGGCTTCCTCCGGCGCCGGCAGGCTGCCATAGACTTCATCGGTCGAGACGTGGACGAAGCGCGGAACGCGGTGCAGGCGCGCCGCTTCGAGCAGCCGGAAAGTGCCCAGCAGGTTGGTTTGGATCACCGGCTCGGGCGAAAGGATGCTGCGGTCGACGTGCGATTCGGCGGCGAAATGCACAATGGCGTCCGGCTTGGTTTCGGCGACCAGCCCGCCAACCGCCGGGTCCGCGATATCGCCCTGTACGAACCGGTAGCGGCCGCTCGATTCCACTTCGGCCAGGTTCTCGAGGTTCCCGGCATAGGTCAGCTTATCCAGATTGACGACGTCCCAGCCGGTCTCCGCCACCACCAGCCGCACGAATGCCGAGCCGATGAAGCCCGCGCCTCCAGTAACCAGGATCTTCATCGGAGCCTCACTTTTTCTGGGTTTCCCAATCGTAATGGATGCCGGGATCGTCGAAAGGGACGCGGCCTTCGTCGCTTGGATCGTAGAAGCGGTCGGTCATGTAGATCAGCATGGCGCTCTCTTCGCCGATCACCTTATAACCGTGACCCACGCCGGGCGGGATGAGGATCTGCCAGGGGCGCAGCGGGCCGACATACATGGTGTTCCGCTTGCCAAAGGTGGGCGATCCGAGCCGGAAATCGACCAGCGCGACCTGGAACAGCCCTTTGGCCGGCGTCCAACAATCGGTCTGCCGCAGATGGTAATGAAACGCCTTGATGGCGCCGGCGTAGCTGAGCGCCGCCGAAACCTGGCTGGTCTGAGGCGGGAACTCGCGGGCCAGTCCCCGGCCGATGCGCTGCACTTCGAGAAAGTAGCCGCGGTCGTCCGGGTGTACCGCCAGCGGTGCGATTTCGACGCCGGCGATTCGCTCCGCCGAATCGGCGGCGCCGATCAGCGAGCCGATTCCCTTGGGACATTCCGGGATCGCCAGTTCCAGGCCGCCGAGCGAAGCCAGCGGCCGCGCCGGCGCGGGTGTTTGCTCCGTCATCGGCTTCGCACGGCTCCTTCCGCCTGTTCCTCGACTGCCTTTCCGCCCATTACCGATTCCTTCACCAGGTTGGCGGCGCGCAGCAGGGAGTCGAAGGTGCCGGCATCGGTCCACCAGCCGGGAAGGAACGAAAAGGTGAGCGAGCCTTCGCGCACATATGCGTTATTGACGTCGGTGATCTCGAGTTCGCCGCGGCCGGAAGGCACCAGGGTCTTGATCTTATCGAACACGCTCGGGTCGTACATGTAGATGCCGGTCACGGCGTAATTCGATTTCGGGTGGGCGGGCTTCTCCTCGATGCCGACGATGTGGTCGCCATCCACTTCCGCCACACCGAAGCGCTCGGCATCGACAACCTCCTTGAGCAGGATGTGGGCGCCTCGCGGCTGGCCGCGGAAGCGATCGGCTGCGGCGCGAATATTGCCCTGGATGATGTTGTCGCCCAAAATGACGCAGATCTTGTGCCGGTCGGCGAAGTGTTCGGCCAGCGCCAGCGCATCGGCGATGCCGCCTTCCCCTTCCTGGTACGTGTAGTGGATGTGCTTCAGCCCGAACTCTTTCCCATTGGCCAGCAGCCGCAGGAAGTCCCCCGAGTTGCGCCCGCCGGTGACGACCATGATGTCCTCGATCCCGGCATCCACCAAGGTCCGGATGGGGTAGTAAATCATGGGCCGGTCGTAGATCGGCAGCAGGTGCTTGTTGGTGATCTTGGTCAGCGGAAAGAGCCGGCTTCCAGTGCCCCCGGCCAGAACGATGCCTTTCATAAGCATTTATCATAGCAGGGGATAGGTTCGACGCGAGCCGCCGCGGACTTTGCCGGGCATTTGAACGGGGCCGGCAGCAAGCCGGCCCAGGGGGGTCCGCCCACTCTGCCTGGCGCGCTGCGCCACCGCACCTGCCCCAGTTACGCTTCGAGCGTGGCGTTGAGCGTGATCTTGGTGTTGTAGAGCTTGGAAACCGGGCAGCCGGATTTGGCATTGGCGACGGCCTGGTCGAACGCGGCCTGGTTGGCGCCCGGCACTTTCGCCAGCAGCTCCAGGTGGCTCTCGGTGATCGCGAAGCCTTCCGCGACTTTCTCCAGGCTGATCGTGCAGGTGGTTTCCAGGCTCAGGGCGACCAGGTTCGCCTGGCCCAGTTGGGCGGAGAGCGCCATCGTAAAGCAGCCGGCATGAGCCGCCGCCAGAAGCTCTTCGGGGTTGGTCCCCTTGCCGTTCTCAAAGCGCGTGCCGAAGGAGTATTGCGAGTTCTCCAGCACTCCGCTGGCGGTGGATACCGACCCCGCCCCGTTCTTCAAATCGCCTCGCCATTGGGCGCTCGCCGTACGTTTCACGTTATGTTCTCTGCCTCCATGATTCTGGATGGGGCAGGCGGCAAAAAGTTGCAGGAAATCGGCGGGTCGGCGCGATTGTCCGGGGCGCGATCCGTGAATAACTGTGCCGACCGCTCCCTGACGGTCGCGGCTCTGAACGCGCATCGGAGCCGCGACCGTCAGGGAG
>JBAVIH010000545.1:0-27282 GCA_049686695.1 Bryobacteraceae bacterium
ACCTTTACGCCGGCCTGGAGCACGAAGTGATTCCGGGCGTGGTGGAGAGCCTCAAAATCATCACCGAAAACGCCTCCCTGCGGATTGCGCGCGCGGCGTTCCAATTCGCCCGCCGCGAAAGCCGCAAGAAGGTCACCGCCATTCACAAGGCCAACATCATGAAGCTCAGCGACGGCCTGTTCCTGAAGTGTTGCCGCCAGACCGCCGCGCAGTTCCCCGAAATCGAATACAACGAGCTGATCGTCGATAACGCCTGCATGCAGCTCGTGATGCGCCCGCAGGTTTTCGACGTGCTGGTGCTGCCGAATCTTTATGGCGACATTGTGTCCGATCTCGCGGCTGGCCTGGTGGGCGGCCTCGGCATCGTCCCCGGCGCCAACATGGGCGATCACCACGCCATCTTCGAGGCCGTTCACGGCACCGCCCCCGATATCGCCGGCAAGGGACTCGCCAATCCTACCGCCCTGATGCAATCCGCCGCGCTGATGCTGGCCCACATCGGCGAGCGCGATGCCGCCAAGCGCCTCAGGAGCGCCGTGGCCCGGGTTTACGCGGAGGGCGACCATCTCACCGGCGACGTCGGCGGCCGCGCCGGAACCGCCGAGTTCACCGAGGCGGTAGTGCGCCACATCGCCGGGGAGACATAGCCATGACAAGCCGTGAAATCATAGCCACGGATGAACCTCGCGCAGCCCGTGGCCAATCCCTTTCACGGTCCTCCCGGCTTTTTCAGTAGCCGGCCGCCGCCCGCAGTTGCTTGACGCCGTCCGCACATAGTGCGGCGGCATGTTTCGACTCCGGCTGCAAGCCACCCAACGCGGCTTCGATCACGGCCGCCTCGAAGGCCGCCAGTTCCTCGCGCCGTTTCCCCAGCAGCCACTCCGTCAAGGCCGATCCGGCGGCGATGGATGCCGTGCAGCCGCGCACTTTGTAGCGCACCTCCACCAAGCGCTCTTCCGCGAAGCGCGCCGATAACCGCAGGATGTCGCCGCACGCCGGATTGGAAACCTCCACCATGATCGCCGGTGGCTGAAGTTCTCCCACATTGCGCGGATTCTGAAAGTGATCGAGCAGCACCGCCGAATACATAAAAAGCCGGTGACCCTATTATGCACACTGTCATAAGCCGTGGAACGAGGGCTCGCCGCGCCGTTACAATGTCTATCAATGCCTGAATTCGACGTGGTAGGCGTGGGTCTCAATGCCACTGACACGCTGCTGATGGTGCCGCATTTTCCCGCTTACGCCGGCAAGGTGCCGTTCGACACGGAGGTGATGAGCCCTGGCGGGCAGGTGGCCAGCGCCATGGTGACGTGCGCGCGGTTGGGGCTGCGCGCGAAGTACATCGGCACGGTGGGCGACGATGAGCGAGGCCGCATCCAGATGGAGAGCCTGCGCTCCACCGGCGTGAACCTGGACCACGTGCAACTGCGGAAAGGCTGCGCCAACCAATCCGCCTACATCATCGTCGATCGCTCCACCGGCGAGCGCACCGTGTTGTGGCGGCGCGACGACTGTTTGCGCATCGACCCCGAGGAGATCGCCGACGATCAGATCACCGGCGCGCGCCTGTTGCACATCGATGGTCACGACACGCCCGCCGTGGCCCATGCCGCCGCCATCGCACGCCGCCACGGCATTCCGGTTACGGTGGACGTGGACACCATCTACCACGGCTTTGACCGCGTGCTGCCGAACGTGGATTACCTGGTGGCCAGCTCCGAATTCCCCGGCAACTGGACCGGCAACCGCGACCCGTTCGAGGCCCTCGAGAGCCTGCAAACCGAATATGGCATGAAGGTGGCGGCGATGACGCTGGGCGCGCACGGGGCCTTGGCGCGCGAGGGCGGCCAGTTCATCTACGCGCCGGCCTACGTGGTGAGTTGCGTGGATACCACCGGCGCCGGAGACGTGTTTCACGGGGCGTTCTGCTATGCTGTTTTGCAAGGGATGACGATGCCTGCCGCTTTGGATTTCTCGAACGCCATGGCCGCTCTCAACTGCACTGCGCTGGGCGCCCGCGGCGGGATTCGCGGCCTCGAGGAAATCCGCCTGTTGATGGCGCGCGGCGAACGGCGCTCGCATCCCGACTTTGCCGCGCGCGCCCAGGCTTCCGGCGCCCACACGACGGACTAAATGTTCCCGCTACGCGACACACAGCCGAGCTATTCCAAGCCCGTCGTCACGGTCCTGCTGATCGTGGTGAACATCCTGGTTTTTCTCTTCGAGTATTCGCTCGACCCTTACACCCTCAATGCCTTCATTTCCGCCTACGGCCTGGTGCCGGATCATTTCACGATAACCAGTGTCTTCACTTCCATGTTTCTGCACGCGGGCTGGCTGCACGTGCTTAGCAATATGTGGTTCCTGTGGATTTTCGGCGACAACATCGAGGACATTCTCGGGCACGGCAAGTTTCTGCTGTTTTATCTGATGTGCGGCGTGGCGGCGGCGCTGACGCAGTTTCTCGCCGACCCATCCTCGCGCATCCCCATGGTGGGCGCGTCCGGCGCCATCGCCGGTGTGATGGGCGCCTACATGGTCAAGTTCCCGCGCGCCCGCATCGAGACCTTCGTGTTCGTGCTGTTCTTCTTCTTCACCTTCGATGTTCCCGCCTGGGCGATGCTGATCTACTGGTTCTTTCTGCAACTGTTCGGCGGTTTCGAAAGCATCACCGCCTCGCTGTATTCCCGTGCCGGCGGCACCGCGTTTCTGGCTCACGTGGGCGGGTTCATCGCCGGCATGGTGCTCATCTTTCTGCTCGGCACGCGGCGCCCCTATTCCCGCCGCCGCGACCTTTCCTGGTAAATGAAACCAGTTACTAAATGGAGGTGCTGCGATGCCTGAAGAAACCAGTGGCGCACGCGGGGGCCTGGACGTGCTGGCCATCGCGGCCCATCCCGACGACGTGGAACAAACCTGCGGCGGCACGCTCATCCGCATGGCGGAGACCGGCTATCGCGCCGGCGTGCTCGATCTCACCGCCGGCGACATGGGTTCGCGAGGCACGCCCGAGGAGCGCATCGCCGAGTCGCAGGCGGCCGCCCGTCACTTGATGCTGGCCTGGCGCGGGAACCAGCACATGCCCGATGCGCGCCTGGAGAACACCCTCACCGCGCGCATGACGCTGGCGTTGAGAATCCGCGAACTGAAGCCGCGCGTGGTGATTCTGCCGTATTGGGAAGCGCGCCACCCCGATCACTATCGCGCCAGCGAAATCGGCTTCGAAGCCTGCTTCCTGGCCGGCTTGAAGAAGCTCGAAGAATACTCCGAGCCGCACCGTCCCCACAAGATCCTCTATTCCAGCCTGTACGCCGATGTGAAGCCGTCGTTCATCGTGGATATCAGCGGCCAGTTCGAGCGCCGCATGCAAGCGCTGCTGAGTTACCGCTCGCAGTACGGAGCGACCGACAACGCCGGTGGCCTGTTCCCTGACGAGCCGGAGATCCGCGAGCGCCTGGGCGCCATCGCGCGCTTCTACGGCAACCTGATCGGCGTCCGCTACGGCGAGCCATTCGTGGTCAAGGAAGCCATGCGGGTGGACGATATCGTAGCCATGCCCGTGCGGTCGATTTGACCGGAACCCCGGGGGAATAACTGTGCGTTCGCGCCATGTCTTCACGTTATGTTATAGGAAGAGGCCTGACCGATAGCGTTCAGCCAGAAGCGTTTCGCCATGAGTCGGTTTTTCGGATGTGGATTGCTTTGCGTACTCGCGTGCGCGGCCGCGCAAGTGTCTGCTACGCCGACTGAGGGAAAACTCGGTACGTTTTCTATCGATGGGCGCGTAATTGACGCCGCCACGTCTATTCCTTTGGGGCAAGCGGTGGTTTTGCTGGTGTCGGGAGACAACAAGACAATCGTGGCGAACACGACCAGTTCGGTGGACGGGCACTTCACCTTCTCATCGATTTCGGGTGGGGCATATCGCATAGCCGCCGCACTGCCGGGGTATACGAGAGCGGAATATGGCGCATCGGATGTGGGCCGGCCAGGCAGGACGATCACCGTCGATAAGGGTATCGCCTCCGCTGAGTTTTTGATCGCATTGCATCGCAACGTGAGTATAGCTGGAAAAGTGGTTGATGAGGGCGGCGCCGGCATCAGCGGTGTTCCTGTGACGCTATTGACTCGCCGCCGTCACCTAGGGGCATGGCGCCTGTTGACCTGGTCCGATCAAATCACGGATTCGGCCGGCCTTTATCACTTTGACGGCTTGGACCCGATCAACTTCTATTTGTTCGCTCACAATGCGCTGGAAGTCGTACCATCGCACAGCCATGAAGACTGCAAGTGCGAGGAGCATGACGCTGACTCGCGCATTTCGAGTTTATACTATTCAGGGTCCCCCGACGTCGAGACCGCGCAGCCGCTCAGCGCGTCGTCCGGCACGGACCTGGTAGTGCCGCGATTCAAGCTCGGCCGCAGTCACTTGGGGTGCGTGCGGGTTTCCCGGCGATCCGACATTCCCACGAAACTGGCACTGAATGTCCTGCCGGTAGGACATATAACGACTCAGCCTGACGCAATACCAATCGAATTCGACGGTGCGAGTGATTCTGAAGTCGATCTTCGGCTTACGAACGGCGACTATATCGTTGCTGCGCGTTCCGCGGATGGGAATACGGTCTATGATGCGGCGGCGGTTACGGTCGGCGGCTCCTCGCCATCCCGGCTGACCATCGAGGACAGACGTTCGATGGTGTCAGGCAGGATAGTCGTCGACGGCGAGGACGACCCTGGCAAAGCGATAGTCTACGCGGCCTTGCGCGTCCGTTTTTCACCTGTCAACATCCGAGGTTCCTACCGCGAGGCGCAACCGGACGACAGTGGCGGCTTTCGGATCGACCGACTTCCGCCCGACTCATATTTCGTTCAGGTACTGGGCCTCGCGACAAACTCGTATCTAGCGGCTCTTTCTATCGTTGGCCTGGGAGACCTGGCTACACCCCTCTATCCAGCTACTTCCATCGGAAGCGGGAACGTCACAATCCATGTCGGAACTGACGCCGCCACGATTACTGGCACAGCCTCATCACCGACCCAAGGGATGGCCAGTCCAATGGCAGTGCTGGTCCCCGAAGATCCTTCGCTGGCGTGGAGCTATAGATTGACTTCCGTGACCGGAGAGGGGGCTTTTGCCTTCACTGGCGTGCCCCCCGGAAGGTACAGAATAGCCTCACTCGATAACCTTGTTCGTCGGTCCGACACGGACGAGGAGGCGGTCGAGTTGGCCAGATCGTATGGTGAGCGACTTTCTGTTACGCCTCATGCCCAAATGTTCGTATCCTTGAAGACAGTGTGGGCCAGAGCGAATCCGAACAAGTAAGCCTTGCTCTCTTGCCGATGTGTGGCAGTAGACAAAAGTCAGTTATGGCTCTTTGATATGTACCACGCGGTCGGCTTTGACGTTCTTTAGCTCCTGAAGCGCGCCGGATGGCCAGCGAATCTCGATTGAGTCCACCGAGGCGTCGGCACCCAGCCCGAAGTGCATTGGGCCGGCGCTCGAGGAAGCGTAGCCGCAACTGGTGCTGACGTGGTTGAACTGCGTAAGGGATTTGCTCACTAGCTTGACCCTGGCGCCGATGGCGTCGCGGTTGCTCTTGGTGCCCTCGAGGCGCAGTTCGATCCAATGATTCGCGCCGGGGCTACGGTTCATCCAGATTTCGGCGGGCGCGCCGATAGCGCTCACCACCACGTCCAGCCGCCCGTCGCCATTGAGGTCGCCCACGGCTGAGCCGCGGTGCCGCCGCGGCGGCTGCGCGGCAAGCCCCGCTTCGGCAGTGAGTGCCGCGAATTTCATTCCGCCGAGGTTGCGGAACACCGTGTTGGGCTGCGCCACCGTGACGCGCGGAGCCGAATCCACCGATTCGACGTGTCCCCGCGAGACGAATATGTCCTTCCAGCCATCGTTGTCGAAATCGAATATCGTGGGCGAGTATCCGGCCATGGTCATGCTCAGGCTGGCCACGCGGCTGGATTGCGTGACGTCGGCGAAATCCCCCTTGCCCGTGTTGCGAAAAATCGGAAACGTCTCGTCATCCAGAGCCACCATGGCGATATCCGGATAGCCGTCGTTGTCCAGATCGCGAAAGTCCACCCCCATGCCGGAGATCAGCTCGGCGTTTTCGCGCAGGGCCACGTTGGCCTGAAAGGCAACCTCCTCGAACTTCCCGCCGCCCAGGTTGTGAAACAGCGAGTTGTACATCTTGTCGTTGGCTATGAAGAAGTCCATCCGGCCGTCCAGGTCATAATCCGCCACGCCGATGCCCATGCCTTTACCTGGATGCGCGCGCACACCCGACTCCGCCGACACATCGCGGAAAGTCCCGTCCCCATTGTTCAGGAATACCTGGTTGGGCGTAGGTTTGTACATCTTGGGATGGCAATAGTCGCGGTGGCCACCTTCCATGCAGGCAGGTTCGGTGTCGATGTCCCACTTCAGGTAGTTGACCACGATCAGGTCCAGCAGGCCGTCGTTGTTGATGTCCACCCAGGCTCCGCCGACGCTCCACAGCGGGCCGTACTCGGGGTCGGGCCGGTTGAGGGCGGCCTCGAGTCCGGCTTTGGCGGTGACGTCGCTGAAGGTTCCATCGCCGTTGTTGTGGTAGAGCGTGCTGTGGTGCACTCCGCCGACGAAGATGTCCTCATAGCCGTCGTTATCGTAATCCCCGATGGCGACGCCAGTATCGTAACCAACGCCCGCCAGGCCGGCTGCCGCGGTCACATCCGTGAAATGGCCGTTGCCGTCGTTCCGGAAGAGGCGGTTGAAATACTTGGGCGCGGTCTTCTTCAGGCTGCGAATGTCTGCGCCGTTAGTGAAGAAAATGTCCAGCTTGCCATCGTTGTTGTAATCGAACACCGCCACGCCGCCCGCCATGGTCTCAGGTGCGTGCCGCTCCGGCGTCTCGCAACTGTCGAGCGTAAACGGGATCGGCTGGTAGGCGAAACGGATTGCGCCGGGCGTGGCGACGGGAAGCGCGGCCAGCCATCCGCCGCAGATGGCGATGCCGCCGGCGACAATCAGAACCGGTTTTCGCAAGAGGTGGGGCATGCTTTAGCTTGCCATTCTTGTTCCCGAGACGCCGTTACTCGGAAAAAGCTCCATTGCATTCATGGCTGTTCCTGGATATTCAACACGCGGTCGGCGGCGACATCCGCGAGGACGGTTTTCTGGCCCGAAGGCCACCGCACCGTAATCGAATCGGCACGCGTGGCGGCGCCCAGGCCAAAGTGCAGGCGCAGGTCGTTCTGCGAAAGATAGCTGCCGCCGCTGCGGACTTCGTCGATTTGCGTGCGACCGCCGGCCGTCACCGCAACCCGCGCGCCGATCGCGCTGCGGTTCGACCTCGAGCCGATGAGCTTCAGCAACAGCCAGTGGCCCGCCGCGCGATGGCTCTGTTTCCACAGCGACGGTGGCTCGTTCTGGTTGTTGGCCAGGATCTCGAGCGTGCCATCGTTGTCGATATCGCCGATGGCGACACCGCGCGCCGAGTGCCGGGTAACGAACGCCGGGCCGGCATGATCGGATGTGTCCTCGAAGGTGCCCTTGCCGGTGTTGCGGTAGAGCAGGGCGTGGTCCCGGGAGTGGATGTCGATGTTCTGGCGGTCGATTTCCGGGAACACGTGGCCGTTCACCACCACCAGCCCCTTCCAGCCGCTGTTCTCGAAGTCCAGGAAGGCGCAGCCCCAGTTCACGAATCGCGTGTTCTCCCCGAGTCCAGCCGCCATCGTAACGTCGTCAAACTGTCCGTCGCCGGTGTTGCGATACAGCAGCGAACGCTCGTCGGAAAAATCAGAGCGGAAGATATCGAGCCGGCCGTCGCCGTCATAATCCGCCGAGGCCAGCCCCATGCCGGACAACTCGCGGCCGTTCTCGTCGAATGCCACGCCCCGCATTACGGCCTCTTCCGAGAAGGTGCCATCGCCCTGGTTGATGAAGAGCATCGCCGGCGTCTGATCTCCGACTACGTAGATGTCCGGCCGCCCGTCGTCGTTGACGTCCTGGGCGAGCACGGCCAGCGAGTAGTGGCCGGTCGCTTTGGCGATCCCGGACTTCTCCGACACGTCCTCGAAAGTTCCATCGCCCTTGTTGTGGTACAGCAGGTTGGTCTCGAACGGCAGCCCGCGCGGGCCGCAGTTGACCGCCATGCCGCGGTAGTAACAATAGGGATTCGAGCCCGCCTTCGGCGTGGTGGCGAAATCGAACTTCAGGTAATTGGCGACGAACAGGTCGAGGTGCCCGTCGCCGTCGTAGTCGAGAAATGCGCAGCCGGTGTTGTAGCGAACGCGGTCCTGAGTCAGATGAGCCTTCGCCGTGACGTCCTCAAACCGTTTGCCGTTTATGTTGCGATAGAGACGGTTTTGCCCCCAGTAAGTGACGAATAAGTCGGTATATCCGTCGTTATCGTAATCGCCCGCGCAGACACCCTCCGCCCAACCGGACGACGTCAGGCCAAGCTCGGCCGTGACATCGGTGAAGTGGCCATTGTGGTCGTTGTGGTACATGCGGTTGGTTCCGCCGTCGCCGGAAAGGACGAAGATGTCCAGGTAGCCGTCGTTGTCGTAATCGATGAAGGCGACCCCGCTGCCGGTGGTTTCGATGATGTACTGCTTGCTCTCCACGCCGCCATTCGGGAAGGATGCGGTGAGGCCGGCTTCCCTGGCGATATCGTGGAAGTCGGGCGCTTCGGCCACGGCGGCCAGCAGGGCCGCAGCCGCGCAGAGCGCCAAGGCAAGAATGCGCGGAGAATCCATTTTGAGCCACAGATGAACACGGATGAACACAGATTGAACTCTTGTTTGCTTATCTATGTTCATCTGTGTTCATCCGTGGCCAGCATTCTCTCACTGGGTCTGGACGTGACGGTGTGGGCTCTCATTGGGCAGGCGGCTTCTCACCGAGGCGCTTGAGAAAATCGGTGAACTCGCCCTCCGGTGGATGCTGCAACTTCTCCAGTGTTTGCTGTTCGCTCTTGGCCTTGTCCATCTGGCCCGAGTTGCGATAGGCGAGCATCAGGCTGTAATGCGCCGCCTCGTTCGCGGGCTGCAGCGCCACCACGTGTTCCAGCAGCGGAATGGCTTCGGCAAACTGCTTGGCCTGTACGCGCATTTTGCCGACGGCCAGCGCCGCTTCGACAAAATCGGGGCTCAGATCGAGCGCCCTTTGAAAATGCGGCAGCGCTTCGCCGGGCTTGGCGGAGGCGTTGAGGATCTGGCCGATCTGGAATTCGGCGGCGGCGTCATCCGGGCTCAGCGCAAGTTCGGCCTCGAACTCCTTGCGCGCGGCGGTCAGCGCCTCCGGCTCGTGCGATTCGAGCAGTATGGCGCGGCCCAGCCGGAAGTGCAGATCGACCGCCTTGGGATTTTTCTGGATGGCCTTGCGGTACTCGGCGGCCGCTTCGGCGAAGCGGTTCTGGGTTTCGAAGATTTCGGCCGAGAGCTGGTTGACGCGGTACGACGCCGGAGTCCGTTCAAACATGCGGCGGGTGACGTCGTTGAACGCCTTCATGTGCAGGCGGGCGGCCTGGAAGAGCACGTCGGCATCGTCGGGATATTTCGCTTCGAGCCGCGCCTCCACGGGCAAGGCTTTGTCCGTTTCGCCTCGCGCCACCAGGCACTGCACCAGCGCCAGGCCGGTCAGGCGGGCGAGTTCGGTGTGGGCGGAAGCGCCGGAGATCGCGGTCAGGTCCGGGATGGCTTCGGCGCAGTGGCCGGCTCCGGCTTGCGCCAGCGCGAAAAACGCGCGCCGGTGTTCGTCGTTCGGATCGCTGTAAGCCTTGTTGAGTTCCCGTACAGCCTCCGTGAATCGGCCTTGCCGAAGGGCGCTGACGCCCAGTTCGAGGAACGAATCGCCCGCGCACAGCGGCATCGCCAGCGCGAAAACCAGGCTCGCCAGCAACCAAGCCGTGAAAGTGGGGCAGGCGCTTCCGCCTGCCAACCGGGCAGCCGCTCCCTCTGGTCGCGGCTGCGATGCGCTCCTAGTGTCCGGCATCATCGAGCATCAGCTCCGTGTTCGAGAATCGGTGCCGCTGTTGCGCGTCGTAATAGCGGAACGAAAGCAGCGGCGGCGCGCCGGGCGCGATCCGGGCCGGCGGCGCGACGCGCTCCGACGGTGTCACGGCAAGTTCGAGCACCAGCCCCGACGCGGCGATCTCGCGGGTCATGCGGTCAACGTCGCCCAGGTTTTCCACCAGCAGAAAACAGGCCAGCAGCATCATTGCGTTTCCAGCTCCTTCAAGGCGCGCTCGGCCAGCGTAAGGCCGGGTTTGCGGGCCAGCAACTGGCGCATCACCTCCCGCGCCTTTTCGCGTTCGCCCATGCGCAGCCACGTTCGCGATAGGTTCAGGTACAGTATATCTTCGTCAGGCGCCACGCGAATGCCGTACTCGAAGGCCGCGATGGCGTCGTTGTTCTGGCCCGTGTTCATATAGAGCACGGCCAGGTTGTTGATGGCCGAAGCGTCGTCACGGCGGATGGAGATGGCCTGTTCGAGCAAGCGGCGCGCTTCGTCGGTGCGGCCGGCCTTGGCCAGCAGCAGGCCGAGCTTATTGGCGGCATCGCCATAGCGAGGATCGGCGGCCAGCGCGCGGCGGTACAGGCGCTCGGCCTCGGCGGCGTTGTCGAGCGTCTCCTGCACGACACCCGCGTTCACCAGCACGTACGGCAGATCCGGCCCCAGCTCGAGCGCGCGTTCGTAGAGCCGCAAGGCTTCGCGCGGTTTACCGGCTGCGGCCTCGACGCCGCCGAGTTCGTTCCACGCTTCGGGCAGCGTTGGATCGAGCGCAGTGGCGCGTTCGAGCGCCTCGCGTGCGGCCGCGAGCCGGTTAGCCTCCAGGTGGATGCGGCCAATCGCCACCATCGTTTTTGCATTCGACGGCGATCGGCGCGAAGCCTCTTCGAGGTACGGCAGCGCGTACTCCCCATAGCCCGCCATTAACATCGCACCGCCGATTTTGAAATAATCGCGCCCCGGCATGCCGTGGAACACGCCGCCGAACGGCAGCGCGCGCGGATCGGGCACGCGGCCCTCCACCGCGCGCAGATCGGCCTGCGCTTCGCCCGCGTCCGGCGCTTCGGCATAGACTTTGCGAACGCGGCCGGCCGAGTCGATCAGCATCCACAACGGCGTTTCCAGATCGGCGCGATAGTCGAACCAATAGCGGCGAAAGATGGCGTACGCCGCAACCAGGTCAGTCGGGGCCGTGCGCAGGTCGAGCGCTTGCATGGGGATGGGGAAGCGCGGCAACGGCTCGCCGGCGTGCAGCACCAGCAAGGCGGGGCCTGACCGCTTTTCCGGCAGCGGCAGCGGCTCGCGAAGCCACGTGGGGAAGAGGCGCGACCGATTGTCCGCCGTCACCGCTGGACCGGCGGGCAGTTCCACCCGTGCGCGCAAGGGTGTCTTCTTGAATTGTGCCGATCCTTCCGTCACCTCATACAGGTATCCGGCCTCGATCGCCGGCAGTTGCTGGATCGCGCCGGACGGCCACGCGATGCGCACGCTTTCCGCCCGCCCGCGCGCGCCCAAACCGAAGTGGAGCCGCTTGCCGTGTTGCGACAGGTAAGCCGATCCGGCCACCACCCATTTCACCTGCCCGTCCACTTCCACGCGCGCGCCCACCGCGTCGCGGTTGCTCGCGGTCCCGCGCAGCGAAAACACCAGCCGCCGGTTCCGCGCCCCGCACGCGTTCTGGAACACGCGAACCTGCGGCCCCAGCCGGCTCCTCACCACCAGGTCCAGGTTGCCGTCGCCATCGATATCCACCAGCGAAAATGCGCGGCTGTCCTGCTCCAAATCGATTCCGCTGACGCCGGAAAAATCGTAGTACCTGCCCGCCCGGCGCGCGTAAAAGATGTTCGGTTCCGGGCCCGCCCAACTGTAGTCTTCCCTGACCAACTGGTTGATGGCGTTCCACCCGTTCTCATACGCGGGCGCGCGGCCTTTCCCGGTCGGAGATTTCGCCACCACCTGCCGGTAGAAATAGCTCATCAGGTCGGTGCGGCTGTTGTTGGTGAGCATCCCGCAGGCGATGTAGATTTCGGGCGTGCCGTCGTTGTCGAAATCGCAGCCGTCGCACGACCACGACCAGTGCCCCATTTCGATGCCCTGCGAATCGCCGGTGTAGGTGAACGTTCCGTCGCCCGAGTTGTGAAACAGCGAATTGCCCTTCACGTGCCGCCGGTAGAGATCGAGCATCGCCGGCGATTGTTTGCCCGGGCCGAACGCGGGATCGTTGACGATGCGCTGGCCGCAGGCGCTCCACATATTCGATATCAGCAGGTCAGGGCGCCCGTCGCCATCGTAATCGAGCCAGCTCGCGCTCATCCCCGGCCCCACGTCCTCCACCCCGGCTTCTGCCGCCACGTCGCGGAAATGCCCGCTCGTGTTGCGGTACAGGTTCTTGCGTCCGAAATCGTTAGCCACGTAAAGGTCCGGCCAGCCATCGTTGTTGTAATCGCACCACGCGCCCGCGAAGCTGAAGCGGTTGTTGTTGTGATCCATCCCCGTTCCGGCGGTCACATCTTCGAAACAGGGCGGGTGTTGATCCAGGCAATTGCGAAAAAGAAAATTCGGCGGCCCGTTCTGCGCATCGTGATACGGGGTTGGATAGCGGTATTGGGCTTCGCTCTGGAAGTAGACGTAGGTGCAGAAATACAGGTCGAGCCGGCCGTCGCGATCGTAATCCGCGGCGGAGACGCTGGTGAACGTTCCTTGCGGCGCGGTGCGGAAGCGGAATGCGTCCGGCGCCAAAGTGAACCGGCCCTTGCCATCGTTCAGGAAGAGCATCGGCTGCGTGGGGCGCACCAGCACCAGGTCCTGATGGCCCGAGTTGCGTAAATCGACGAACAGCGCGCAGGTTGTATCGTCGAGGATGTCCAGACCGCATTCCTTCGATATGTCGCGGAAATGGCCGTTCCCGTCATTCTTATATAGGCGATTGGGCAGACCGCCCGCCTGGCAGACGTAGATCTCGTCCAGGCCGTCGTTATCGATATCCGCCGCGGCGATTCCATTCTCGCCATAGACGTCCAGCCCGCAAGCCGGGTCCAGCCGCGCGCGCCAGTAGCCGACGCCCCTGGTGAGCTGCTCTTGAAACGATTCCACGCCGGCGAACGCTGCGCCGGTGATGTCGCGGAACCACGGCGCATCGGCGCTGGTGACGGTTTCTTCGATGGGCGCGAGATGGGTGACCGCGCCGTCATCCCAGGCCACCTTCCAAATGCCTACGCGGTGCTCCAGCCGCCCCGCGTTGCGGCTGCGAATGTCATATCGGACCACGCCGTCCGGCAGCGAGTAGAAGACCCCCCGCCGGACCTGGCCGAGCGAAGCGCGCCATTTCTTCCAGCCCGCGGCGGGTTCGCCGGTGCCGTCGAAGACAGCGGTGGCCACGTCGGGCGCCACCTGCCGGTATTGGCTCGGTGCGGGCGAGGCTCCGCTACAGGCCGCCGCCACCGGCAGATCGCCGGTTCGCAAAGCGGATGCAAGGCGCGCTTCAATCTCCATGGCGATCTTCTCGCCGGGGAAGTCGTCGAGACCGGGCTCGGCCAATGCCATCACCACCGCGAACGGCGGCTGCTGTTTGAATTTCACCGGGAACGGTGATGCCGCGTGCCCTCGCCGGACAAGCCACGGCGCAGCGGCGCAAGCGGCGAAGAAGTCGCGACGCCTCATCGGATGGGCTCGTTCCCGGCGCCGGGCAGCGCTCGCTCCGCATTGGTCTCGGCCGCCGTCAGCCGCTGGTGTTCGGCCCGCTCGGCTTCCGCAAGTTCCGCCTTGCCCAGCTTTTCGTATACCCGCGCGAGCTGAAAATGCGCCGCCGCGTGCTTCGGGTTGAGTTCGATGCCGCGCGTGAGCTCGGCCGCCGCGTCCTCCCATCGCCGGTTCTTGGCCAGCAGCACGCCAAGCTCGAAGTGCGATTCCCAATAGCCGTCGTTCAGTTGAATCGACCGCCGCAGCTCCGCTTCGATTTCAGCCGGGTCGCCGCCCGCCGCGCCGAGCGCTTTGGCGTGCAGGCAGATCGGCAGGCAATTGCCAGGCGCGGCTTTTTCCCAAGCCGCATAAGCGGCGGTGATTTGCCCCAGCCGGTCGCCGGCCTGGTCGAGCAGGCGCGCCAGGAACACGTAAGGCTGCTCGATCGATGAATCGATGCGGATCACACGGAGGAATGCGTCGATCGAATCGGCGAAGCGGCGCTGCCCATAGGCGGCCACGCCGTAGGCCAGCTCGATCTGCGCGCTTTTCGGGAAGCGTCCGCGGGCGGCCTCGAAGAAGCCGAGCGCGCCCGCAAAATCGCCGCGGTCGAGCATCGCCTGGCCCAGGTGGAAGGTGAAGCTTTCGTCGTTGTGCGCCATCTCGGCCGCCTTGGCGAAGTCTCCGGTCTCGGAATAGAAGATCGCCAGCGCGTGCTGGACAACGGGCGAGTCCGCGCCGAGCGCCTCCGCGCGTTTGGCGGCGGCGCCGGCCTGGCCCGTCCGCTTGCTTCGCAAGTACGCCTGGGCCAGTGCGATCCAAACCTTTGGGTTTGTAGGCTGTAACCGGGATGCTTGTTCCAAACTCTGTTCCGCCTCGCTCAGATTATTGTTCTGGAGCGCGATAAGACCGCGGCGCAGTTCGTCGTCGAAGGAAGCCGGTTGCGCAGCTACCGCGACCCACGCCCCGAGGAGAATCTCCCCAAGCACCCGCACCACTCGTATTTTATGGCTTCCCGGCATGCAAAGAAAAAGCCCCCGCCACAAGGACGGGGGCTTGCCTCAAAAGACTACTCTGGCAGTCAAACCTAGAACTGCAGGCGCAACGCGAACTGAATGTGCCGTTCGGTGCCTGACTGCGTGCCCGTGATCCTACCGAAGTTCCCTTCATTCGGAATGGGAACTCCGGCGCTGTTCAGCACGGCGTCGCCCAGTCCTCCATCGGGTGCATTGAACTCCGGTGTGTTGAAGAGGTTGAAAGCCTCGGCGCGGAACTGAACCCGGAATCGTTCCGTCAGGACGAAGTCCTTGAAAATATTGAAGTCGAGGTTCTTCGTCCCGGGAGTGGTGTTGCTCTGGAGACCGAGGTTGCCGCCGGAGAGCAGCGGGTTCGAAGTTGTGGCGGAAAGCGGCGGGGCCTCGCTGACGGCTTGGATGTTAAACCACTCGCTGGGCGAGCGGCCACCGGGCGGCGGCGCTTGGGGATTCAAGCCCGACAGCAGCAGGGGGCGGCAGATACTCCACTGTCCCTGGCAGTTGGTGCCGCCAATCGTGAACGGTTGGCCGGTGTGGAGCGTGAGAACCGCGTTCGTCTGCCAGTTGCCGACGATGGCGTTGGCAACGGCATTCATGCTGCTGCCGTACTTCTTGCCTTTGCCAAACGGCACCGTATAGGAAAGGCTGGTGGTGAAGTTGTGGCGGATATCCCACGAAGCGCTGGAGTAGCTGCTTCCGTAATTCGTCGGATCGATGGTGCCCAACCCGTTGGACCCGCTCAGCGTGGTGCCGCTGTCGGCGAGAGCGTGCCCGTAGGTATAGGCGGTCAGGAACGTCAGCCCGTTGGAGAGCCGTTTTTCCAGCTTGGCGGTCATGCCGGCATAGTTTCCAAAGCCGAATGACGCCGTGCCGAACAAGTTGCCGATGTCCGGTTGGGGTTCCAGGCTCACGCAATTGACCGAGAGGGCGGGAACGTTCGGACAGGAATTCGGGTTCGGCTGGAGCAGCCCATGCGCCTGGTGATTGCCGACATACGCAACTTCCAGGGCCATTTGCTTGGGCAACTCCTGCTGAATGGCGAGGTTCCACTTGTGTACCAGCGAGTTCCGGAAATCCTGCGCCAGATCGCGGAAGCTGATGGGCGCCGGGAGCGTGAAAACGTTCGTCGGGTAGCCCGCTTGCATCCCGCCCGTGAAGTACTGATTGGTAGCCCAGGGGCTCTGTGTTGCACCGCGGTCCAGGATTGGCGACTCGTTGAACGGCGCAGACTCGCCGCGGTTCGGATTGCCGCCCTGGTTCTCCTCGCCGCCGTAGAAGATGCCGTAACCCACGCGGATCACGGTCTTGGGACGAATGTTATAAGCGATGCCGATGCGCGGAGCGAAGTCCATCTTGTCCCACGGGATCAGGTAACTCGAAACCTGACCGCGAGAAACCGTGACGTTCGGGAAGGCCTGGGCAAAGTTCGGCGGAAGAGGCGTGTTCTGGTCCGGCCCCTTCGGGATGTCCAGAGTCAGGGTATCGAAATTGAAGTTCGACTGGCGGCCGAAGCCCTCGTTGATCGGCGAAAACAGCTCGTACCGAAGGCCCACGCTCACCGTCAGTTTGGGTGTGACCTTCCAGTCGTCCTGTCCATAGAACGAGTAACCCCACTTCTGCGACGAAATGAAGTTGTCGGTTGAGATCTCGCCCCAATTGATGTCTCCGAGCAGGAACGAAGCCATCTGGTCGCCGCTGGTGTTGTTGTTCAGCCCCAGTGCCGGGTTGGCGGTTTCGTTCTGCGTGAAGTACATCTCACCATGCGGATAAGGCACTTGGAAGAACGGGAACCGGATCTGCCGGATCTCCGCGCCGAACTTCAGCGCGTGGTTTCCATGGGTGACGGAGAGGTTTTGGATGAAGTCCCAGACGTTGCTGTACTCTTTGGATGGCAGCCAGTCGTTGGCCCCAATCTGGCTGTAAGTCTGGCCGGGGTACTGGGTCTGACTCTGCGTGCCGAAGGTGATCTGGGGAAGTCCCCCGTTCAGCGTGGTGGTAGGATCGAAGCCGCCAATCCCATACGCTTTGAACTCATCCGTGTTGGCGTTTGCGGTCTGCACGCGAGAAGTCACCAGCCGGGTGAATCCGAGACGCGTCTCCGAGATGATGGTGGGGTTCCAGACGCGCGTCTCGCTGATCATCGCGTTGCGGCTCAGGTCCGTCTCCGGAACGCCGTTGAATGTGGCCCCGTCCAGCGCGCCCGGCAGCGGCTGCCCGGCGGTCTTGTACGTGTCATCCCAACTCAAGCTGCCGAACAGGCTGTCCTTGTTGCTCAACCGGTGGTCGACGCGAACGTCGCCCTGGTCGGTGTTCTGCGCGCCCGGGGTGTCGACGAACAGGTCGTTTACCGGATATTTCCCGTTCGCGATGGGCTGATTGGGCGACGGATAAAGCGCAATCAGCTTCTTGGCCACCGGATCCTGCTCACTTGCCGGAATCTGGTTGTTCGGGTACGGCGTGCGCGTGGTTACGCCGGCGGCGTTGGTGGCGGTCGAGTTCGGGTCGTACAGTTGTTCCGGCAGCAGGCCGGAGAAATCCCCGGTCTTCATCGCCGCCGTCGGGATGGTGTAGTAGCCCGCATTTCCGAGGGTTCCGATGATGCCGCCCGACGATGAGATACGGGTACCCTGGTAGTCGCCGAAAATGAAAGTGCGGTTCTTGATGATCGGTCCACCGACGGCCGCGCCAAACTGGTTCTGGCGATACGGACCACGGGGCGTGCCGGACGTGTTGTTTTCCCAGCGATTCGCGTCCAGGTCTCGATTCTGCAAGTCCTCGAAGATAACGCCGTGAAGCTGGTTGGTGCCCGACTTCAGGCTGACGCTCACCACGCCGCCGGCGCCTCGGCCGTACTCTGCGTTGTAGCCGTTGGTGAGCACGTTCATCTCGCCGATGGCCTCCACCGAAGGTCCCATCACGAACGAGGTCTGGTTCAGGAAGTCAATCACGTTGACGTTGTTGTCGACGCCGTTCAACAGGAAGTTGTCCTGCCCGTTGGAGCGCACGCCGTTGGCGGAAAAGCCGCCGCCGGTGGCATCGCGGGCGCCCGGTTCCGCGGTCAGAACGCCGGGAGAAAGACGAGCCAGGTAGGAGAAGGTTCTCTGTCCGCCCAGCGGCAGCTCGGAAACGGCCGCCGTGTTCAATTCCGCGCCTAGCGTCGTGCCCTCGGTTTGCAGCAGAGGTGCTTCGGCTGACACCTCAACGGATTGCGTTATATCGCCGACGGCCAGGACCAGGTTGACACCGATACGGTCGCCGCCGGTGACCACTATGTTCTCTTGGGCAGCCCTGCGGAAACCTTTGGCTTCCGCGGCTACCGTGTAGGTGCCCGGCTTCAGAGCCGGCCGCGTGTATTCACCGCCCGCGCCTGTCGTCACTTCATATTTCAGGCCAGTGGCGGCCTCCGTGATGGTAATTTTGACGTTGGGCACGACAGCGGACTGGGCATCCGTGACCGTGCCGGTAATTGTGCCCAAATCGCGTTGGGCAAACGCCAGCGTGCTGAAAACCAGCGCTAATGCCGTCAGCCACAACAGCAGCCGCCGGTGCCCGAAGATAATCGTACGAACAGTTGGTACCGATTCCTTCATTTAATCCTCCCCTGTAATGTGCAAACTCCAACCCAAGCTAGGTAAACGTCCGCCTGGAAACGCTTCCATGCGGATCAGGAGTAGTCTATATCGATTACAAAAGCGAGTCAAGGGTTAATTAAACGTTAACTATCAGTGCCTTGGCGGGATCGGCGTAATGGTTAGTGACGGCGAGGCAGGCTGGCTGGTCTAAACGTCGGAACGATCAGCCAAATCGACGCGGACAGGGCCGGTCGAGGCCCTGACGACCAGCGAGGTACTCATGCAAAACTCGACGCCCGTGCCACGCGTCTTGATCACGTGCAGCAGCGCCTCGCAGGCCAGGCGGGCGACCTCGGTGCGAATCAGTTTCACCGTGGTCAGCGGCGGCTCGGTGAACTGCGCCATCTGGATGTCGTCGAATCCCACCACCGAGATATCCTCGGGAACCCGCAGTCCGTGCTGGCGGACGGCGCGCAGGGCGCCGATAGCGGTGAGATCGTTGGAGGCAATCACCGCCGTGACCCTGGGCGCGCGTTCCAGCACGCGTTCCATTGCCTGGAATCCGCCGTCCGCTTTGTGATTCCCCTCTTCCACGAGGGGCTCGAGCCGCGGGCTGCCAGCCGACCCGTCGAGTCGATTCAGGAACGCGTCGCGCCGCTCGCGCACCGACTCCAGGTGCAGCGGCCCGGAGATGAACGCGATCCGGCTATGCCCCAGAGCGCGCAGGTGGTCGACTGCCTCCACGATGCCGTGGGCATAATCTACTTTGACGTTGCTGATGCCGCAAGCGACCTGGCCGACGTCCAGAAACACCAGAGGCACCTTCCGTTTCGCGAACGTGTCGCGTAGTGTGGGATCGATTTCCGAGGTCATGATCGCGACGCCATCGATTTTGCGCTCGATCATCCGTTTCACGCATAGCGCCGTCCGCGCCGGTTCGTAGTTGGTGGAGGCCACAAACACGTCGTAGCCGTGATCGAGAGCCACTCCCTCGAAGCCCTTGATCAGCTCCGGGAAGAACGGGTTCGTAATATCGGAAACCACCAGGCCCAGCAGGTGGCTGCGACCCGAAGCCAGCGATTGTGCGTTCGTGTTCGGGCGGTAGCCGAGTTCCTCGATCACTTCCCGAATGCGCGCCGCAGTCTCCGGGCTCACCTGCGGGCTGCCGTGCAGCGCGCGGGAAACGGTGGCAATGCCAACCCCAGCCCGTTTTGCGACGTCTTTGATCGTCATCGCATCGCCCCTGTGACGAGTCTACAATGATTGGCCGATCACTCGCATTAAACTTGTGCATAGTTGCGTGCCGGCAAGCGCTCGTCCGCAGCCGCGCGATTGTCAACCGTCCCCGAAAGCTGTAAGCTGTGGTTGTCCGGAGAGCACGAGGGGGTATGACCCGCAGAGCGCTACTGGGGATTTTGGCCGCCGCAGTCTCCGAGCGGCTCGGACCCGCTGGCCAGGCCGCCCGGAGGCCGGCCCGAAGGACCGTGCTGATCACCCTTGGCGGCATCCGCCGGCAGGAGAGTTGGTCGCCGCCGGGCCTACGCCACATCCCGCATCTTTACAACGATCTGCTCCCGCAATCGCTGTTCTATCCTTACACCGCCAATGAAGGCGTCACCTCGCATTTCAATACCATATCCAGCATCCTCACCGGCGTCTGGCAACGCGTGGACGATTGGGGGAGCGAGAAGCCGGTCGGCCCCACCCTCTTCCACCGTTTTCAGACCCAGACCCACGCCGGTCCGGACCAGACCTGGGTGGTGACCAGCAATAAGCAACTGACCGCCAACATCAGTCCCGGCGTCAACGTGATTCTCTCCAAACAACTGATGGTGGAGGCTGTCGAGCGCATCATCAACGGGCAGACCTCGCGCGGCCGCCTCGAGCGCGAGCAGATTCTCCAGGAGATGACCGCCGTCCTCGAAACCGACTACGAGCGCATCGGCTTCGGCGTACCTTCCGAATCCAGCTTTCGCGATCCGGCAGTCAAGCAGACGCTGCTGGCGGCGCTGACCGGTTTCATCCACTCGCCCGACGCGCCGGCCAGCGGCGACGAGCTCACTTTCCTGGTCGCGCGCGAAGTGCTCCAGCGCATTGCGCCGGCCATGTTGATGATCAATTTCTCCGATATGGAGGTGGCCCATTCCGGCAGCTACTCGCTGCACCTGGGAGGGATTACACGCGCCGACGCGATCTGTCACCGGATGTGGCAGTTCATTCGGACCACTCCCGCTCTGGCCGACAACACCACGCTGATTATCATGAACGAATTCGGCCGCGACCCGGACGGCTCCTCCACCAACGGATTCTTCAACCACCGCACCGACACCGAGTCTTGCCGCATGGCCTGGACCATGGTGCTGGGTCCGGCGGCCGGCAAACCCGCCGTCGTCGAGCGCGAGATCAGGCAACTTGACGTGACTCCCTCCATCGCTTCCTGGATGGGGTTCGAACCCGGTAATGGCCCGGGCTCGAGGCTCCCGGAATTCCATGCCTGAAGAACCGCGCTTGCCGGCCGAGTTGGTGCGGCGTTTGCCCACCACTTTCGGCGCGGCGGTCCACGATCAGCTCCGCCAGTGGGACATCCTCTTTCCCGCCGAGCAGCGCCGGCTGCGCGCGCAACTGGATTGGCTGTCCGGCCTCGAACCGGCCGGCCTCGACCGCCTTTTCGCGCCGCTCGTGGAACTAGAGGGGCGCATGGCGCTCGGCCTCGGCGATGCAGCCAACGGATTGGGTGTGCGCGAGGTGGGCATCCTGGCGCGTTCGCCGCTGTATCCCCAGTGGCGCGTTGCCGTTGAGAAGGTCTTTAGCCGGATTGACGATGCGTCGGCGCCGTCCATCCCACTGCGGAACTCGCCCCGCCTGCTGATTGAGGTCCTCCCGCCCGCGGCTTCGCTCAAGGACCAGCCGGTGTGGCCCAGCCTCGCCAAACTGGGCGCCTGGTTTTCGCTCGAGCGCCCCTTCGGCGAGATCCTGCCGGCACTAGTCTCGGGCTTGGCCGCGCGCGCATGCGCGCCGGCTTTCGAGGAGGTCGAGCGCACCTGGGTGCTCGAGTGCGGCGCCCGTTTTTCCGGCCTCGCCAATGCGACCGTCTTGTCGTGGGACGCGCTGGACGCGCTGCGGCGCGAGTTTCTGCGGCGCCTGAACGCCGTCCAGAGGGACCTCCGCAGCGTGGATCAGACCAGCGACGATTTGAGACGCGCCGACATCGGCCACCTGATCCGCCCCGATCTCGCCGCGAAGCCGCGCGTGCGCGAGTTCGTGCGCGCCCTGATGCTGAGCGGCAACGGATCGCTGGTTTTCAGCAACTCGTTTATCGAATGGGGCGCATCCGAGGCGCTTCGCCGCGTCCAGCCACAGGCCCTGGTCGCCTCATTCGGCATGCGGCAGAAGCTGAAGCCGTTCAGCAGCCTGGTTCTTTTCGAAGACCAGACCCGCTCCAACCCGGTGCCCGACCAGGATGACCCGGCCGGTTCGCTGGCCGACGCCGTCTTGCTCGCCGAATATGTCTACCTGGCTGCGCAACGCGTTGCCTGCTATCCGGACCACACCCTCACGCTCCTGTCGGCCGTCGATTGGAGCCGGGTTCTGATTCTCGGCCCGCGCCCGCCCGTGCTTGCTGGCCCACTCGCGACCCCCGAGCAGTTCGCCGCCTTCGTCCTCGGCTGGCTCGCCAGCGGGCCGCCCCCCTGTCTGGCTGGAGTGTATTGACAGCCCGCATCGCGGCCCTGGAGAAAGGTCGAGACGAATCGACCCCTGCACGCAGGAATGCGTGCGCCACGTGGTCACCGCGCGCCGCGGTCGAAGAACCAGTACACATTGCCTTCGGCTCGCGCCAGGCGGGCTTCGGCCAGGTACCAGTCGTAGCGGGTGCGGATCTCGAAATCTTCCGACTGCGCCAGCGCGCTCTCCGCGGTGGCCACATCGACGCTGGTCGAGATGCCGGCGCGGAAGCGCAGGCGGGAGAGTTCGAGCGCCTTGCGCGCCTCATTGGTGGCGCTCGAAGCCGCCGAAAGCGTTTCGCGCGACGCATCCGATTCGATGGCTGCCCGCTCGACTTCCTCGCTCACCCGCAGGCGGGTTTTGCGCAGCTCGGCTTCGGCCTGCGCCACTTTGGATTGCGCGGCATCGACATTGGCGCGGATCCGTCCGCCGGTGAACAGCGGGATGGTCAAAGACCCGCCCAGAGTATAGGTGGACAGGCTGCGGTCGGGCCCTTGTCCCAGCACTCCGTAATCGCCGCTGAAGGCGAGCTTCGGAAGCCGTTCCCGCTGCGCGGCCTCGCGATCGAATTGAGCGGCGCGCCGGCTTGCCTCCAGTGCATTCAGTTCCGCGCGTTCCTCGAACGCACCGCTTCGAATGGCGTCCACCGAGCGCAGCCGCTCTTCGAAATTCGCTAATTCCGGCGCGGCGAACTCGATGCGGGCGTCCTGCTCTATGCCGATGGTCTGGAGCAGGATGGCCCGCACCACGTCGCGGTCGCGGGTGGCCTGTGTGAGGTTGGCGCGTTCGGCAAAGACCTGCTGGGCGGTGCGCGCCAGGTCCAGTTTGCTGGCGCTGCCGGCGGCTTCGGATTGCTCCGCCTGCCGGTGGACGGCCTGCGCCGTGCGCAGCCGGGATTCGGCGGCGGCGATGCGCGATTCCGCCTGGAACAGGTTGATGTCCAGCTCCAGCACCGCCAGCAGGGTGGCCTGCCGCGCGGTCTCTGCGTCGTATTTGGATTCGACCACGCGCTCGCGAGCGGCATGGATGCCAGACAGGAGTTCGAGGTCGAAGACCGGCGCGGTCAGTTGCGGGCGCGCGTTGAAAACGCGGTACGGCCCGAGGCGCGATGGTATTCCGGGGATCAGCAGACCGATCCCCTCCATGTTGCTGGTCTGGTATGTGTTGCCCACCGCGATGCCGACTTGCGGCTGGTAAGCCGACCGCGCCAGCAGCGAGCGCGCCTGCGCTTCCACACGCCGCAGGACCGCCAGTTGCACGTCGGGGCTCTTTTTCTCCGCCAGCTCCAGCGTCTGGCGCAGCGATAGCTTTGGCGAGTCCTGCGCGGCAGCCGCCGCGGCGAGGGTTGTAAATAAAAAGGCACGAGTGGTTCGGTTCATGATGGGGCTCCTCGAAGATGGTCTGTCCTACCTGTGCCGGTCTATGGCCGCGGATCGGCTTGAATGTAGGCGTCGACGCGCAGGCCAATGGGGATGCTCTGGCCGGGGTCGAGCTCCACCAGCGTTTCCAGAATCTTGGTATCCAGCCGTTCGGTGGCGCGGTCGGTGGCGATGTTCTTGGGGCCGAGAATCTGGCCGACGCGCACCACGTGCCCGGTGAAGCGGCGGTCGCCATAAGCGTCGGCGCGCACCCAGGCCGGCTGGCCCTCCCGCAAGCGATTGACGTCGGTCTCGTCCACGTCCACACGCACGCGCAGGCGGCCGGTCGCACCCAACGAGACGATTGGAGTTTCGTCCTTGGCGATGACGCTTTCGCCGGTTTTGCGATAGCGGCGCAGGACCACGGCATCGAGCGGCGAGCGCACGATGGTTTTCTCGAGAAGCGCCTGGGCGTTGGCCAGCCCGGCTTCGGCGGCGCGGATTTCGGCTTCGGCGCGCAGCCGGTCGTCCGGGCGGGCGGCGGCGTCGATCAGCGCGAAGTGCTGTTCGGCGGCTTCGAGACGCGCCTGCGCCACGCGGTATTCGCGCTCGACGGTATCGAATTCGGTGCGGCTGATGGCGCCTTCCTCGAGCAGCGTGCGGCGGCGTTCCCATTCGGCGGCGGCCGTGTCGAGCACGGCGCGCGCTTCGCGCACCGACGCATCGGCTTCCCGGCGCTCCTCGGCGCGGGCGCCGTTGAGCAGGCGTTCGAGTGCGGCGCGCCGCTCGGCCAGATCGGCTTGGGCGAGTTCCACGCGGGCCTTGTAATCGGCATTCTCGAGGACCGCGATCACCTGGCCGCGGACAACCCGGTCGCCTTCATCCACCATCACCTGGCGGAGCTTGCCATCCAGCTCCGAGCCGATTTTGACTTGCTCGGAAAGCGGCTCGACCAGCCCCGGCGCCACCACCAGCCGCCGGTCGTTGGCCGGAGTCGCGGTCGTGGACGCGGGCGCGATCCCCGTCTTGCCGTGCGTGGAATGCACCATGACCGCCGTCGCCGCCAGGATCAAAACTCCGGAAAGAATCACATGTTTGGTTTGCATCGCGTCCTCCTCAAGAAACCAGTTCCGCGGCTGGCTCCGTTTCGCCGACCATCCTGCCGTCCGCCATCCGCACCACGCGGTCGGCGTAGCCCAGCACGCGCGGGTCGTGGGTGACGATGACCACCGCGCGCGCCCGCTGGTGGGCAAGCGACTCGAGAATCGTCATCACAGTTTTGCCGCTGGCCGAATCGAGCGCGGCGGTCGGCTCGTCGGCCAGGATCACCGGCGGATCGCCGGCCAAGGCGCGTGCAATGGCCACACGCTGCTTTTCGCCGCCACTCAGATCGGCGGGATGGCGTGCCCCTTTTTCCGCCAAACCAACGCCGGCCAGCAGTTCTTCCGCCCGTCCGCGCGCCTGGCGCCGCGGCACGCGCTTGAGATCGAGCGCGATGCCGACGTTCTCCCGCGCGGTGAGCGCCGGAAAAAGATTGAATCCCTGGAAGATGAAGCCGAACTGCTGCAAGCGTATACGCGGCAGTTCGGATTCCGCCAGGCCGACCATTTCCCTGCCCCCCACCTTCACGCTGCCCGCGGTGGCGCGCAGGATGCAGCCCATGATGGAAAGCAGCGTAGTCTTACCGCTCCCCGAGGGCCCCATCAGTGCGAGCACCTCGCCCGGCCGTACGTCCAGGTCGACTCCATTCAGCGCCCGCACCTGGCTGGCGCCGTGGCCGTAATGCTTCACCACATCGCGAATCTGGATCACGGTATCCATCGAATGCCCCCTCAGACGCGGAAAACCATGGCTGGATCGATTTGCGTGGCTTTGCGAATCGAGATCACCGAAGCAGCTACGCACATCAGCACGGCCAGGCCGAACAGTCCGGCCGCCACAGTCGCCGGCAGCAGAATCGGAGCGTCGCCGCTGCGGGCCGCATTCACCACCAGCAGCGCCACCACGATGGCGACCGCGTAACCCATCGACGCGCTCAGCACGGCCTGTTCCACGATCACGCGGTAGATATAGCGGTTCGCGGCCCCCATGGCTTTCAGCGTGCCGAACTCGCGCAGGTGGTCCACCGTGGCGGCATAGATGGTTTGCGCCACCACCACCATGCCGACCAGCAGGCCCAGCACCGCGCCCATCAGCGTGGTGATGCCGGCGCCGGTCGAAAACACCCAGTAGGATTGCGTCTTCCACGCCATTTCCGCGTTGGTGAAGACCTGGCAATCGGGCAGCGCGGCCGCGATGGTGCGCTTCACGGTTGGCGGGTCCGCGCCGGGCGCCAGCCGCACCACCACGAAAATGGTCTGGGTCCGTGGCAGGTTCATGTATTTCTGCGCGTGCTTGAAGGAGGTGAATACGTAAGGCGCCGTGGTAAAGGAGAGCATGCCCTGCGTGTAGCCCTGCACGCGGGCGCGAATCCCGTTGATTTCTCCGGTCTGTCCGAGCGTCGCAACGCCCAGTTTTTTGCGATAGTGTTCGTCGATGATGACGGTGTCGTCGCCGCGCAGGCCATCCGCCGAGCCGGCGATCAGCGCGGATGGCCCGCCCAGGCCGGACTCCAGGTCGTAGCCCACCACCTGCACCGATTCCTTCGCGCCTGAGGGCAACTTCCAGTTGGCGAAACTCAGCAGGTACGGCTCAGCCTTCGCCACGCCCGGTACCGCCAGGATCTTGTACCGGCGCCGCTCCGGCTGCTCGCTGCCGCCGTTGACGTGCGGCAGCCCCGGCGCGGTGACCCAGAGATCGACGCCGCTCCGCGTGACGATGTTGGCGCTGGTCTCCAGGAAGCCAAGGAACAACCCGAACTGAACCGCGATCAGCACCAAGGCAAAAATGATGCCGGTGAGGGTCACGGAGAGCCGAAGCTTATCATGGAATAGATTCTTAACGGAAAGCCCTGTCATAATCGTAAATTATTTAATGAACAATGTTCACTGAACACTGTTAATACTACGGACGGTCATCAGGAATGTCAAGAGCTTTCTGGTGGGCTTGGTGCGGATCAGGCGACTGGAATGGGTGAAAGCGTACAGTTTTGCAGGCCGGCCACCAGGAGATCGAGCGCGGCATCGATCAAATGGTTGCGATGGGCAGGTCCCATGTTGGGGAATACCGGGAACGGACCTCCGTAAGTCGTTATCATCAAACTAGTTATGCCATGCATGCACATCCAGGCGGCATGCGACGTGGTTTCCACGTCGCCGGGCGGAAGCACTCCCTGGCTGATGCAGCCGCGGATAATCTGCCGGAGGATGTCAAAGGCCTCCACGCCGAGCCGGTGGGCCTCAAAGTGATCTGTGGGGGAAGCGTTTTCGCGCCCGTGTTCTGGCGCTCCGAAGACGGCCAGGTAGTGGTTGGGGTGGGAGATGCCGAACTCGACGTAAGCGCGGAGACCCACGCGGAACCGCTTGAGCGGATCAATTTCCCGGGCCACGGCAGCGCCCAGAACTTCAATCATCTGGCCGAACAGTTCCTGGCAGATGGCGTCGATCAACTCGGCTTTGTCTTTGAAATAAAGGTAGATAGTGGCTGGCGAGTATTCGATCTGCTCGGCGATGCGGCGGATCGATACGCTCTCGAAGCCCTCTTTCACCATGAGTCGGCTGGTAGCTTCGAGGATCTTCGCCCTCAGGGCTTCCTTCTCGCGGGCACGACGCTCGACGACTCCCATCCCAATCGTTAGATTACGGAACGCCGTTCACAAAGTCAACGGGCAGCGGGCGTGGCCAGCGGTTTCGGAAATGGCGCGAAACAGGACTTTGCGCATTGGAGTGGATTTGAGCCGTGGGAGAGGCGGCGATCCTGCAGGCCGTTGAGCGACGGGGAGCCTCGATGGGGTATCACTCCATGGA
>JBAVIH010000546.1:0-4294 GCA_049686695.1 Bryobacteraceae bacterium
TGACCGGCCCCTCAAAACAGGACATTTCTACTTTGCTGGGAATAGGACATTTCTACTTTGCCTTGACAGGTTGGTACGTCTTGTCGTGCAGGTCCTTTCCGAGACCCTTCAGCCACTCCGCCAGCCCTCTGGAGTGATCGCCTCGAAGCTTTCCCCATCCAACCCCGGCGCACGATGATTGGCTCTCGCCAGTGCGTAGGCGTGGCAGAATATCTTCCCGGTTCACCTTGTCGTAAAGCTGATAGAAGCGGTATCCCGGCTCGTCCTTCGCCTTGCGATACAGCTTGATCTGAAGTTCCTGCATCTTACTCGGCGTGTCAGGCTTCATCGCCAATCACCGCTCCCTTCCTCCTTCACAAGCATGGCTTGATAGCCCGCGCCACGATCACAGCAACTTCGCCAGCCGCAGCGCCTTCTTGGCGGTGGTGCTCAGCGGGATTCGCTCGGCCTCGGTCGGTTCCAGCCAGCGGAACAGCGAGCCGGCGGGAAGGCGCTTGGGCGCGCTGGAGGTTCTTACCGTGAAGGTGTAGCGATGATGGGTGACGCTGTGGCGAAACTGGCCGATGGCCGCGCCGGGGCTAACGCCGGGCAGGTGCTCGGGCGCGGGCAAGTCCCAGAAGCCCGGCATGCGGCGCTCCGTGGATGGGCGTTGACGCAGCAGGATGCGGCGGCCGCGGCGCACCAGCAGCAGCACGGCCGCTATCCGCTCCGGCCGGGCAGCCCCGAGTTTTACCGGCAACTGGTCCACAGTTCCCTGCTGCCGCGCCTGGCACTGGCCGTGCAACGGGCACTTCGGGCAGAGCGGGCGCCGCGGCAGGCAAACCGTGGCCCCTAGTTCCATCAGCGCCTGGTTGAACGTCCCCGGCTGGCGCCGGTCGAGCCAGCTTTCGGCCACGGCGCGAAAACGCTCGCGGGTTTTGGGCGTGCCGGTGTCCCCGGCATCGTTTTCCATGCGGGCCACCACCCGCATCACGTTGCCGTCCAGCACGGCGCGTGGTTCGGCGAAGGCGATGCTCGCCACCGCCGCGGCGGTATAGTCGCCGGTGCCTGCCAACTGGCGTAAGTCGTCGTAATGGCGCGGGAATGCGCCGCGCGCGGCAATCTGGCGGGCGGCGCGCAGCAGGTTGCGCGCGCGCGAATAGTAGCCGAGACCGCTCCACAGCGCGAGCACTTCCGGCTCCTCCGCCGCGGCCAGGGCCTCCACCGTGGGGAATCGCTCCAGAAAACGATGGTAATAAGGAGCCACTGCCGCCGCGCGGGTTTGCTGCAGCATGATTTCGGAGACCCAGATTCGATACGGATCCGCGGTGCGCCGCCAAGGCAGATCGCGATGACCCTGGGCGTACCACCGGGCGAGCAAGACCGAGACGCGGCGCTTCACTCGATGACGCGCAGCCACTCGGCAACCACGGCGAAATCGTCGGGTCCCGCGTCCCAGGCTTCAAATTCCGGATTGAGCGGTTCCAGCCGGATGCGCTCGTGCCGCCATTGGTCCTCTCCGGCCTCCACCTTTCGGCTGGTGTATCTTTTCACCGTGAAGCGGGCCGTGTCGTCGAGCGCGCCGAAGCGCTGAATCAGCAGAATCTTGCTCTGTCGCGAACCCACCGGATGGAAGCGGAAAAGGTTGAGGCTGCCATCGGGGATGCGCGGCTCCATCGAACGCCCCACCACATGGGCCACGAACAGATCGGGCGTCAGGCGCACACCGGCCGGCGCGGGCACCCAGTCTTCCTCCACCGATTCCATTTCCTCGCCCAGCCGGCCAGCCGCCGCGCGCAAGCTGTAAAGCGGCAGGTGGGTCGAGAACCGCTCAATGGCGACCGGCTCGACGCGTTCGCCGTACAGGCGCTCGATCGCGCGCGAAAACGCATCTACCGCTACCGCCTGGCGCTCGCCCACGCGGAGCACGTTCGAAAGCGAATCTTCGAGCGATGCCAAGCAGGCTTCGGCGCCCATTTCGGTCAGCTTGTCACGTAAATCGGCTTCCACCGCCTCTAGCACTTCCGCGTCTTCGGGGGCGGCGAAATCGTCATAGCGACCGCGCAGCTTCACCCAGCCGCGGTCGGTGGCCGGGTCGATCAGAACTATCCCGATTTGGCGCGGGGCCACGCCCGGCAAAACCGCCTCCAGGAGCACGTAGGCGCCCTGGCGATTGCCCGAGATGGATACCACGCTGGCCGGCATACCGCTCTTGTCCTATTCTACTTATCGGCAGGAAGTTTGTCCGGACGAGGCGCCGGGGCGGGCCAGACAGGTTGCCGGGAAGGCAGAAGAAATGCTTTGGAACCACCGATGTACCAAAAACCATCGGTATCCATCGGCCTGAAACCGCAGGTTAGATTCTCTTGCGGCTCCGATGCGCATCGGAGCCGCAACCGCGGAGGGCGGTCGCCATCCTGCCCAGCCGTTCAGCCGGCAAGAAGGATCAGTTGTAGTGGGCCGCGTTGGCTTCCGCGAAACTCGCCAATTCCGCCGGCAGATCCTCCAGCGTGTAGATCGAGTTGGTCGGGCAGACCGGAATGCACGCGCCGCAATCGATGCAATCCACGGGATTGATGTAGAGATGGGGGACGTCGGCGAAGCCGGGCTCGTCCTCTTTCGGATGAATGCAGTCCACCGGACAAGCCTCGATGCACAACTTGTCCTTGGTGCAGGTATCTGTAATTACATATGCCATGCCAGGTGATGTGCAATTGCGCTGCCACTGCGCAAAATCAGTAACTTACGCAGAATCAGTCGGGAAACTCGACAGACCACGACTTCGACTGGGTGAAGTTCCGCAGCGCAACGGCAGCCGGGTGGTGGAATGGCGCTAGGGGTTCCGAGACTCGCCTACAGCAGGTCCCCGCGCAAAATCGGCCGGCCCGCCAGCGCGGTCCGAAAGCCGTAGACAGCGACGATAGCCACAAGCGCCAGCGCTACCAGATTGAGCGCGGACGGTTCGGCGCTCCAGGGGACGTTGCCAAGAATGTCCGAGGCGATGAAAGTCACCATCGACGCCAGCAAACCGAAGCGGAGCAGGATGAAAGCAAACAAGGCGGCGTAGGCGGCCTGGAACGGGCGGTCGATCCAGTTCGAGCCTGGGCCGCTTATGATCACGGTGGTGAGCGCGATGAACGCTAGAGCGGCCAGCCACTGTTTGCGCAACACCACGCGCAGCACGAAAAACATGAAGAAGAGGAGGATGGAACTGAACAGACCGTTGCAGACCGACTGCAGGAGCAGATAGATACCGTAGCGCGGCCCTGTTAGCGCATCAAAGGCGGGTATGTTGGGAGCGCCGCCGGCGCCATGGCAGGCCAGTTGAACATAGGTTATGACCGCAAAGAGGGCTCCGGCAGTGGCGCCAATCAACAGGTCACGGCCCACCAGCGGGTCGCGGAAGCCCTTGGCTACGTAACGCGTCCAACCGATCATGGTGTGCGGCCAACGCCGCCGCACCCACGGTTCCAGCGCCAGATACAGGATCCAGGCCAAGCCGGAATTGATGCCGGCCACGGCTACCACGCGCCAGAAGGTTTCAATCTCCTCGCTGGTGGTGGAATGCGGCGTGGCCAGGTAACGGCCGCCGGCCATGCAGGTGAAATAGAGCAGGGCCAAAGCCAGCGCGCCGCGCTTGTCGCCCTTCCCCTGTTTGTGATTGAACCAGGCGATGAAGCAGGCGGCGGCGAAAGCGACATAAACCACCGCCATCGCTATCAACGACACCTGGCTGTTGGCGGCGTGCTGCATGCGCTCCGGCTTCGTCCAGTCACCGATGACGCGAAAGAAAACCGGCTTCCCGCGCCAGGCAGCGGCCTCGATGCGGAGGGCGGATCCGGTGACAGGGTCGGCGCCGGTCCAAGCGGCCCGCGCATCCCAGTTGGCGAGCGGCGTCCACTCGGGTGCGGCAGGCTGCCATTTGGCAAGGTCGAAGCCGGCAGCCGCCAACAGCCGGCTCCAGTCGAAAGCGGGAGCGGGAGCGGCCGGCGCTTCCTTCTGCGCGGGAACCACTTCGAGATCCAGCAGGCGGCCTTCGCGGTCCGTGCGCAGGCGAATCATGCCCGAACTCTCCAGCGGCGGGTCCCCGTATCTCGGAAACGTGTTCAAGCCATAAATGCCGATCAGGTCCTGCGGGCTCTCACGATACCAGAAACGCACCAGCGGCGGAAAGCCGGCAGTCGGATTGCCAGCGGTTTCGGAAATGGCGCGAAACAGGACTTTGCGCATTGGAGTGGATTTGAGCCGTGGGAGAGGCGGCGATCCTGCAGGCCGTTGAGCGACGGGGAGCCTCGATGGGGTATCACTCCATGGA
>JBAVIH010000547.1:0-2694 GCA_049686695.1 Bryobacteraceae bacterium
GCCTTGAACTGCGGACTGTGCTGTTTTCTCGTCGTCGTCATCGACCTCTCCTTGTCAACGACTCCGTCGAAATCTTACCTTATTGCCTGGTCTGAAATCCTGGGACCACTATAGTGATCGATGTTGACGGCAATGATTACTGGATGTGGAATGCACTGGCCGAACGGTTTCGTCCACGCGTGGTCGTGATCGAATACAATGCAACCTTTGGTCCCCATGAGGAATGGGTCATGCCCTACGACCCTCAGCACCGTTATGACGAAAGCGCATATTTCGGCGCCAGCCTGACCTCATATGCCAATCTGGGGGCAAAATATGGGTATTCCCTGGTTGGATGCGATTCCATGGGGGTCAATGCCATCTTTGTCCGGAATGATGTTGCCGGAGGGGCCTTTGACGGGCTCGATCAACCGCCCGCCTATCATTATGTCGCACCTTACTATGACTGGTGGTTTGGGCATCCAGTGTTAGTGGTGGGGAATCGTGGGGAATCCGTGACGACTACTTCCTCCAAATAGCGGGAGATCTTGGCTTCCTTACCAAAGCGGAAAAGCTCTCGACGCTTACGTTTGTGCCCGCTCGCGAAGGAATGTTCTCACGCGTTCCCGGAGTTGGTCACGAGTTTGCCGGAAGGCGGCGAGGCGTTCCTCTTCGGTGCCCTGAACCGCCGCGGGATCTTCGAGGCTCCAGTGAATTCGCTCGGTCGCGCCGGGAAAAGCGGGGCAGCTATCGCGGGCGCTGTCGCAGACCGTCACCACGAAATTGAACGCCTGCCCGGCGAACTCATCGACCGATTTCGAGCGGTTCCTCGAGATATCGATTCCGATCTCGCGCATGACCGCGATCGCCTCGGGACGGACTTGGCTCGGCGTGGTGCCGGCGCTCGATACGTCGTAGCCGCCGCCACCCTCCTCGCGAAACAGGCCTTCGCCCATCTGGCTGCGAGCGGAGTTGCCAGTGCAAAGCACCAGGACGCGCATTCTCTTCATGGTTGACCTCCAGGAATTCGGCGTTTCATCTCATGCGGTCGATGTTCCGCGGCTTGGAGTGGCGGCCGCGGGCCCGGGAAACCAATGCTTCGTCCGGTTGCAGAAGGAGCAGACCGAGAGCATCACGGGGACCTCGATCAGCACTCCGACTACCGTAGCCAGCGCCGCTCCGGAGCCAGGGCCAAAGAGCGCGATAGCTGTCGCAACCGCCAGTTCGAAAAAGTTGCTCGCGCCAATCAGCGCTCCCGGCGCGGCGACCGCGTGACGGACTTTGAACAGCCGCATCAGTCCATACGCTAGAGAAGAATTGAAGTAAACCTGAATGAGAATCGGCACCGCAATCAGCAGGACATGAAACGGCTTGTCGAGAATGTTGTCGGCCTGGAAGGCGAAGATGAGCACCAGCGTCGCCAGCAGTGCTACTGTGCTCACGGGCGCGAAACGCGGCAGGAGTCGCTTCGCGAACCACTCCGCGCCGTGTGCCCGAATGAAGTACGCCCGCAGCGCCGTGCCCGCGGCCAGTGGAATGACTATAAAGATCGCCACAGCGTATAGCAGCACTGCAAACGGAACGTGGAGCGACGAGGCTCCGTTTACCAGAAACCGGACGATGGGAGCGAACAGGAACAGCATGATGAGATCGTTCACCGACACCTGGACGAGCGTATATGCGGGATCGCCATCGGTCAGGTAACTCCAGACGAAGACCATTGCGGTGCACGGTGCGGCGGCCAGGATAATGCAGCCAGCGATGTACTGGCCGGCATCGGCCGCGGGGATCCAGGCCGCGAACACATGCCGGAAAAACAGCCAGGCGATGAACGCCATCGAAAACGGCTTCACCAGCCAATTGACGAAGAGCGTCACGAACAGGCCGCGGGGCCGCTGGCCGACCTGCCGGACGGAGGCGAAATCCACTTTCATCATCATCGGGACGATCATCAACCAGATCAGGACCGCGATCGGGAGGTTGATCTGGCTGCCGGCCCCGAACTCCATTCGCCGCAAGGCGTCGGCTGCGGCGGGCAGCGATCGTCCCAGCAGCACGCCTACGATCATGCAGGCCGCCACCCAGACGCTGAGGTAGCGCTCGAAGTAGTTCAGGCGTTTCGGCTCAGTTCGTTCATCGACGATTGACGATCTCATGGACACAAAAAAAGAACCTCCTCAGATGATGGCAGTCAAGGCTTTCAGACGCCGCAAGCCATTGAAATCGATGCAATAGCCGACGCGCGTGCCGTGCTGGGCGCATCGCACCAGGCCGGCCTCCTTCAGAATGCGCAGGTGCTCGGAAACGGTCGATTGTGCCAGTGGCAGCTCATCGACAATCTGGCTGCACACGCGCGCTTCTTTGCGAGAAAGCAAGCGAAGGATGCGAACTCGGGCGGGGTGTCCGAGAGCCTTGGCCAACTTTGCCAACTCCTCGTCGGCTTCGGCTCCTTCGAGCGTCTGAAGACTCATCTCCGCCGCTGGCGCACCCGGAGGGCAGCACAGGTCGTTCTTGGATCGTTTGGCCATGTTTATCGTCGTTTGACGATAACATGGCTGATCTCGACTGTCAAGGAGATCTCGGCCGGTCGCAGCGGTTTCGGAAATGGCGCGAAACAGGACTTTGCGCATTGGAGTGGATTTGAGCCGTGGGAGAGGCGGCGATCCTGCAGGCCGTTGAGCGACGGGGAGCCTCGATGGGGTATCACTCCATGGA
>JBAVIH010000548.1:0-4964 GCA_049686695.1 Bryobacteraceae bacterium
GAACGCGAATTGTGCGAGACCGTGGCTGCGGGGCTGCGCGGCGCAGGAGTGGACGCCCGCAATCTGGGCGGCGGCACGACCCTCGGCGAATTCATCGAGCTGGCCGCCGCCTGCCGGCTGTATCTCACCAACGATTCGGGAGCCATGCACGTGGCTTCCGCGCTGGGCGTGCCGACGGTGGCCGTCTTCGGCGCAACCGACGATTCGACCACAGGCCCCACCGGACCGCTGGCGCGCGTGGTGCGCGAGCACGCCGAATGCAGCCCGTGCCTGCTGCGCAATTGCCCCATCGATCATCGCTGCATGACCCGCGTCACGCCGGAGCGCGTGGCCGCGGTGTCGCTGGAACTTGTCAGACCCACCGCCGAGACATGGATACCCGAAGCAAAATCCTGACCGTAGAAGCCGCCCGCGCGCTGACCGGCCCGCTGACCGTGGTGACCGGCTACTTCGACGTGCTCCGCGCCGAACACGCCCGCGAGATCCAGTCCATCCGGGAACGAACCGGCGCCACGAGTTTGCTGGCGGTGGTACTCCCGTTCGCCGGCGAAGTGTTCGATGTTTGCGCCCGTGCCCGCATGGTGGCCGCGTTACGGATGATAGACTACGTCTTGATCGCCGATGAGGTGGAGGCGGATGCGCTTCTCGAGGCGCTGCGGCCGCTGACGGTGATCCATACGGAGGCCGAGGACGCCCGCCGCGACGCCGAAATTGCGGAGCGGATTCACAAGACGACATGATCGAGTTCGTGAGGCGAGGTGCCGCCGAACGCGCAGATGTAGAAACAAGGGGCCGCGCCTTGTCAAGCGGCCAGCAAGCTAGCCTCAAGAATAGAAGACAACGATGCCGATCTCGCAATCCATAGCCGGGCAACTCGAGCGATCCAGTTGGATTCGCCGCATGTTTGAAATCGGCATCCAGCTTCGCCGCGAGAGGGGAGCCGAAAACGTCTTCGATTTCAGCCTCGGCAACCCGGAAGTGGAACCGCCCGCGGCGGTGATCGGCGCATTGCGCCGGGTGGTGGAACAGGACCGGCCACATACACATGGCTACATGCCCAACGCCGGCTACCCGGAGGTCCGGTCGCAACTGGCGCGCCGCCTGGCCGCATCCACCGGCCTGCCCTTTGCCGCCGAACATCTCATCATGACCGGCGGCGCGGCCGGCGCCATCAACACCGTGCTCAAGTCGATTCTCGACCCCGGTGACGAAGTCATCGTTCTCAATCCCTATTTTCCCGAGTATCGTTTCTATATCGAAAACCACGGCGGCCGCGTGGTGCCGGTGGAAACCGCCGCGGACTTCCTGCCCGATCCGGACCGCATCGCAGCCGCCGTGACGCCGCGCACCAAGGCGCTGATCCTCAATTCGCCCAACAATCCCACCGGGAGGCTCTATCCCGCCGGCCTTTTGCGCGAGCTGAACGGAATCGTCCGCGAGCCGCTGCTGGCGATCAGCGACGAGCCGTATCGCCCGATCGTTTACGATTCGGTCACGCCGCCCGACACGCTGGCCTTGATCGACCGCTCCGTGCTGGCGTGGAGCTGGTCGAAGGCGATGGCGATTGCGGGCGAGCGGATCGGCTATCTGGCGATTTCGCCGCGCCTCGAGGAAGCCGCGGCCCTGGCCAATGCCTGCACGTTCGCCCACCGCATTCTCGGCTACATCAACGCGCCCGCCATCTGGCAGCGCGTGGTGGCCCTTGAACCGGACGCGACGGTGGACGTCAGCCTCTACCAGGCCAAGCGCGACCGGCTGTGCGGCGCGCTCCAGGCCATGGGTTACGATGCGCCGCGTTCCGAGGGCTCGTTCTACGTTTTCCCCAGAACCCCTATTCCCGACGACGTCGCTTTCATCCGCGCCCTGCAGGAAGAAGGCATCCTCGCCGTCCCCGGCTCCGGCTTCGGCCGCAGCGGCTACATGCGCCTCTCGCTGACCATTTCCGCGCCCGAGATCGAGCGCTCGCTCCCCGGTTTTGAGCGTGCGATTCGCAAAGTGCGGGCGGGGTAGCGCTGGCGGCCGGCTACACGGTTCCCAGCCACCGAACCGGGAAATATGCGGCCATCGCATTGGCTAGCGGCGATAATTCGGGTTATCGATAGCTACACCGCCGATCAAGCCTGGCGCGCTACGGCAGCACGGTGAAATCGGTCCACTGGCCGGCGGCGGCTTTGCCGCCGTTTGCCTCCGCCGCGAGCACTTGCAGATCGTAGTCGCCGGGAGTGAGTCTGTCCGCCAGTTTCAGGTTGCCGAACACGACCCTCCCGCCGCCTTGCACGCCGATCACCCGCGCCGGGGCCGAGAACACTTCCTTGCCATCGCGCAGAACGCGCACCCGCGTGGTCAGATCTACATCCGGCTTCTTCTTACGGCCGTTCTCAACCACGCAAAGAAACTCGAGCGAGCCGCCGCGCTTGAATTGCCGCAGCGCCGGCATGATGTCCGGCAGGTCGTGCACGTCGTGCGACCGTTCGCCATCCAGCAGGATCACGCTGGCCAGCGCGAAACCCGTCTTTTTCAAATCCGGGATTTGGATGAACTGGGTGGCCGAGCCGATCCTGCCCGTCGCCTCGTCCCGTGCCGCCACGCGAATCTGGTAAGCCCCGCGTTTTGGAACAGGCACGTCCAGCTTGTACAGTGCACCATTCCGCTGCGCCTCAGCCATCTTGCCCGGGGCTACCCGTATATTGAAAGTGCGGCCCACCGCCGCCAGCGGTTGATCGCCGGTACCCGTGGCGACCGCCAATAGCATAACCCGCGCCCCATCGCTGCCGTCGACGCTGTGCTCCCAAGTCAGGTCGGCCGCGTCGATTCTCAGAAGGTTACGGACCACCGGACCATGTGGTTTGGGCACCTCCGCATATAGCGCCGTCAGCCGCATTCCCACGCCGGAGGACCGGAACGGCGATAGCATGGCGGCGCGCAGTTGTTCGACAGGCGTGTTGAACTTCGGAAGCGGCTGATCGTCCGTCTCGCCGAGGAAACCGGATCGCGAGCGCACGTGCAGCCCGGCGCGCGTCACTTTCACCTGGATGCGGTGGAAGTCGCTCCTCTTGTTCTTGCCCGGCAACGTACTTTCCGGCGGGTGATACCCCAGCAGGTAGTAACCCGCCTGGTCCTCCAGCACCCGATCAAGCCCCCTGTTCAGGTCGTTGCCGCTATCGTACGCCAGCCCGCCCGTCTGGTCCGCGAGGTACCCGAGATTCTCCTGCAGGATATTGTTTCTGATGCCCTTTCTGCTGTGATCGACGACTCGGGTCAGGTTGTTTGCGGGGGCGCCCACTGGAGTTACCGGCATCTCATCCGGTGGCGGATTGTCCTGTGCGTCGAACTGCAAACTCTGCAATCCGGTCGCGCGCATGGTGTAGATCACGGTGCCCGACCGGTTGGCTCGATCGGTCAGGATCCGAAGGGCCCGCTGAACGTCGGTGTTAGTATCCAGGGCATCGTCCGCCGCCTGCCCATTTAGTCTGCCGGCGTGCGGACCGACGCCGGCTTCAGACACCTGCAGTCCATCGGAGAACAGCACGATTGATTTACGCCCCGGCATCTCGCTGAGCGCGCCGACGATATAGTTGATTGCCCCGAGCGTGCCGACGGTAGAGATGGCGCTGTTTTCGCTGTCATATCGCGCATCGGGCGACTGGGAATCGCCGCTGGGGGCGAAGCCGATCAGGTCCTCCCACGACGAGGATCTGGCGTATGGATCGAAGTACGTTATGCCAAAGCGTCCATTGGGGTTCCAACGCAAGCCATCGATGACCGACAGCAGCACCCGTTTATCTGCGCTGAATTGCTGCAAGGCGCCCGCTCCGGCGCCCGTCCGGCAGACGGCGACCAGGTCGCCCTGCTGCATCTGTTCGCTGACAAACTTGCGCAGCGAATTGCGCACCAGGGCCATGCTTTTGAAGGAAAGGCCGAGGTCGTCCACCATCAGCACGATGCTCCGCCGCACGTCTTCCGGACGAAACTGCGCCAGCGGTGGAGGCGGCAAGACCGCAACGGAGCCCGGCGAGGGTCTTTCACGCGCCGCCTTGAGTTCCTCCGACTTGGATACCGGGGTTATCTGGACGTACGAAAAATGCGTCAGCTTTTGCAGCTTGCCGTCCTCGAAGACCTGGAAATCCGCCGGAGTGAGATCGGTGACCTGGTGCCCTTTGGAATCGGTCACTATAACGTCCAACTGCACCAGCGTCGAGGTGACGGTAAAAACCGCCTCGAGCCGCGGGGAGTCCGGCGCCGGCACAGCAGGCTGCTGCCCCGAAGCAAGCCACACGCCAATCAAGATGCCGGCGGCTGCCTTCATAACTTAAGTCTGACAGGCAGGTACCCTCCGCGCCAGCCTCTTTCGAGCCATGCCCATCGCCCGGCTCAGCGTGCTTGCGCAGGCAGTCGCTGTCTGCTTGGCTTGTCGATTTGGAGTGCTCGCGGAGCCCGCAGCAGGCCGGCCCCTTCCCCCGGCTGCTAAACTCGATATTAGGCCGCCATGGATCGCCCTGCCGCCGCTAGCTCCGCCACTGCGCGAGACGTCATTCTGGAGATCGTGCGCAACATGCGGGAGGGGCTCGAACCTCTGCATTACTCCACGATTCCGCCGGCCATCTATCACGTCTACCTGCACCCGGACGACATGGAGCGGCTACGCGGCATTGTTCCGCGCATCCTCGATGAGGCGCGCCGCGCGCTGGACGCCGAACTGGAATCGCTCAACCGCGGCGGGCTCGTCCAGCGGCTGAAATTGGCCCGCCGCGGCGAGCCGAAAGTGGTTGCGCCGGAGGGCGGCTGGCAGATCCGCATTTTGGAAAACACCGACGACGAGGTGGACCCGGGCGACATCGTGATCTACTCCGAACTGGCCCTGCCCGCCAAGGAGGAACTCGGCGCCGGCAGCATGACCAAACGCATCGCCACCCGCCGCATGGCTGGCACGGCGACGGGGGCCGAATCGTCCTATCAGCCGGCGC
>JBAVIH010000549.1:0-9208 GCA_049686695.1 Bryobacteraceae bacterium
TCCTCGAGGTCCTTCGGGCCTACAAAACGGCCGACTATAAGATTGGGCTGGCGGCGTACCTATTGGTGCGCGACACGCTGGCAGAGATGTATGCGAAGCGACGCGAGATGACGATGGTCCCGGTGAAGGTAAGAGAGGGGACGGATCTCATATTGTCTGCGGGCGAGCACTCCACACTGATCAAACAAATTGTTGAGGAGTTCTCCCCGAGATTCGTCGCTGGCGGTAGGCTCGTGTACGTCGGAGATACCGGAGACAAGTACGGCTACTTCGACGTGAGTGTGCTGAAAGAGCTTCGCATCGTTTTGGACAATCACGGCAAATTGCCGGATGTGGTGATCCATTCGGAGGACAAGAACTGGCTTTTCCTGATCGAGTCTGTTACCAGCCACGGTCCCGTTGACTCAAAGCGGCAGACGGAGCTTGAGCGGCTTTTTGCCGGCTGCTCCGCTGGGCTCGTGTACGTTTCTGCTTTCCCGAATCGGAAAGTGTTCCTGAAGTACATCGAGACAATCGCCTGGGAAACGGAAGTGTGGATCGCCGATGCTCCCACCCACATGATCCACTTCGACGGCGCTAGGTTCTTGGGTCCGTATGCGAGGGCAACCGTTTGAGCTGATGAAAGCTCTCTTCCATCTGGATATGGACGCGCTCGTCGCGTCAGTGGGAGTCGTGCGCACGCAGCAGATTAACCCGGCTGGGCGTAGGATTAAGGCGTGAAGGCCTCATTTGCAACTGCGATCCTCCTGATTGCGGTCTCCACATCGGGGCAGCAACTGCCTTCCCGCGAGGTTCAGGATTATTCGCTCGAAGCTCCCACCTTTCTGGAGGCTCTGCTGAAAGCGTCCGCCGATTTCCAGTTTCCCTTGGGAGTGGAGTGGGTGAAATCGGCCGACACGTTGAAGCCCGTCCAGCTTTCCCGGAGCAGCGTCACGGCGGAGGAAGTCATCCAGGCCGTGGTCTCCATGCACGCCGGGTATGAATGGCGCCTGGAAGATGGCGTGGTTCACGTCTTCAACACTGCTCTCATGGGCGCTGCGCGCAATCCCCTGAATGCGAAACTGCAGTTTTTCGGGTTCACCGATTGCAATCCGATGATCGCGCGGATGGCCGAGGTCTATCTGGAATACAACGTTCGGGCAGTGGTCGCTCCGAAGATTGGCGGCGGGTTTGGTTTCAGCATCGGAAGCGGCCTTGGCGAACCCAAGATCCAGTTCCGGTGCACGGATCTTTCCGCTCGTTATGTCTTGAACAAAATTGTCGCCCTTAGTATCCAGCACGTCTGGATCGCGACATTTCCCGCCAAGACGGTTCTTACCCCAACCGGATTCCTGGAAGAAGTGCCGATCCTCGGCGCCAATTGGGACCGGGACGAGCCGTTCTGGGTTCTACGCCGGTGGGGCGATCCGCCTCCGGAAAAACTGGTGAGGTGAAATGGCGATAACGGCCGGTTTCCGTTAATCTGCCGGCCCGTCGTGAACGCTCCGGCGGGGTAAACTGGAAACGTGAGGTTGCTCCGTGACCATCAGCCTTAATCTTCCGCCCCAAGTCGAAAAGGCCTACCTCGCAGAGGCGCGGGCCAAAGGCGTGCCTCTTGACGAGCTGATAGGCGAAGTGCTGATAGCGGGGCAGCCGGCCCCCTCTGCCGCCGACACCATATTCCAGCAAGGCTTGGGCCTCTTTGGAAGTCCTGAAGACGCTGCCTTGCTGGATGAGGCCGTAGCCATTGCCTACGAGGAAAGACGCCGCCCGACGCGCCCGCCCGACGTTTTCTGATCGATGGAAAAAGCCCTTCTGGATACGGACATTCTTTCCGAGTACCTCAAGGGGTACGACCAGACCGTAGTCAACCGCGCGGCAAGCTACGCACGGCAACACAGGGTGTTCACGTTTACCAGCGTGACGGTCTACGAAGTCGTCTATGGACTTGAACTAAAGGCGGCCGCCAGCCAGTTGCGGAAGGCACTGGCGTGGCTCAGCCAAAACGATCAGATCACGCCGACCAATGCCGACTATGTTGCGGCAGCTACCATCAAGGCGACGGCACGAAAGCAGGGCTCTATTCTGGAACGTCCCGACTGCCTGATTGCCGCCATTGCGGTCCGGCTCCAGATGCCGCTTGTAACCGGAAACGTCGGCGACTTCGGAGCCATTCAGAAGACCGGGATCGAATTGACTATCGAGAACTGGTCCTCCAGAAGAAGCCCGCTGCGGCGCGCGACGAGTACAACGCCTTCTTCGCCGCGTGGAAGAACGCCGACGCGGATCTGCCGCTGCTGATCCAGGCGCGGCGGGAATACGCCGCGCTCACCGCCGGACATCCGTAGAGGCACACGCAGCAGGTTGGTGGATGATCGCGCGTCGCGATCTCTGACAATGCCGTTTCTTACGGTGCCGTTCGCCACCGAGATGCTCTGCATCAGGCTGGAACAGTCGCCGTTTCTGAATCTGCTCTCGCGGTCGAGAGTTCAGGAGACGCTGACCGAAATGCGCCGCAAGAGTGACGAGCCGCTGACGCCGGCGCTGGCGCGGGAGGTCTGCCAACGCAACAATGGGCAAGCCATGCTGCACTCAACTGGGGCAGTCAGGCTGATAGGGATGACCGGGGTCCACTGGGTGCCAAACCCCGAGGCGTCGGGCCTCTCGACCAATTCGAGTACGCTTTACTTCGCCAGTCCGGCCAATGAGCTTTACACGTTAGACACCAGCAATGGCCAAGCGACGTTGGTTGGATCCTATGGCGGCACGGCGATTGCAGCGCTGCTCGCCGAAGGTGGCACCCTGTACGGCGCGTATTCTACGATCGCAACGATCAATACGGCCACCGGAGCTCCAACCTATTCGGCAGCCGCCCAAATTGCCGTCGAGGGGCTTGCACCCTATCCACTGCCAATACCGGCAACGCCTGAGCCGGCAGCCGTGATCAGTGCCGGGGAGTTTGGCGGCGCGTCCACTGTCGCGCCCGGGACCTGGGTCGAGATCTACGGCTCGAACCTGGCGTCCACCACGCGCCAATGGACCACCGCCGATTTCAACGGCATTAACGCGCCCACTTCGATCGACGGAGTGCAGGTGACCATCGGCGGCCAGGAGGCGTTCGTCGACTACGTTTCGCCGGGCCAGGTGAACGCACAATTGCCTTCGAATATCGGCCAGGGCTCCTTCCAATTGACGGTCACCAGCGCAGGCGTCACCAGCGCGCCGGTAAACGTCACGGTGAACGCGACCCGGCCGGGACTGCTCGCTTCGCCGTCGTTCGATATCGGCGGCAACCAGTATGTCGTGGCGCAGGCCGCGGACGGGACCTACATTCTTCCCGCGGGTTCGATTGCCGGCATCAACTCACGGCCGGCCCGGCCCAACGAGACCATCGTGATCTACGGGATCGGCTTCGGCACCGTGACTCCGGCGACGCCCGCCGGCCAGATCGTAAGCGGGAGCACTCAATTGACGGCGCCGTTGCAGGTGTGGTTCGGCTCATCGCCGGCGCAACTCAGCTACGCGGGCCTGGCGCCAGGCTACGTCGGACTGTACCAGTTCAATATCGTCGTGCCGGCGGTGGCCGACAGCGACCTGGTGCCGCTCACATTCAGCCTGGGCGGGGTTGCGGGCACGCAGACGCTGTACACGGCCGTGCATCAGTAGCTAGAGAAGCCCATACCGGCTTGAAACAATGCATCGACTTTTTCAATCGCTGCGCGAACGGGTGGGTTTCTCCCGTGCCGAAACATCCGGGCGGGGCCCGACTCATACCATACGGACCGAGGTGACGGTGGAACGGGAAGTGACCACGTTCCAGTTCGGAGGCGCCGCTTCCGGGGACTTCGATACCTGCCCCCTGTGCGGTCACAAGCTCGGGCCCGTGCAGTCGGCCCAGGCGCGTGCCCGGCTCGCGGCGGGCGGCAGCGAAAGGAAAGAACCGGGCCAGGATGTCTAAGGTCCCCTATCCGAGCCGCGTCCGCGGGGAGCGGTTGGCGCGGCTGTTACGCAGATCAAACCTGAGAAACGGAGATTCTCAAATGTCGCATTATTCGAAACTGGCGATGGGCGTTGCTACGGCCGCCCTCAGCCTGGTCCCATGTTTGGCTCAAAGATCGACCGTGGATGTCGACCGGGTTGGCAATTGGCCGGCGCCGCTGTATTGGCAGCGCCCCGCGCCGTCGGGGCAGGCGGATAGCTCGGGCAGGATCGCGCCCGGGCGGGAAACCCCGCAGGCTACCCAAACGGCGCAGGTGGGAGAGGCGGCGGTGTTCGTGGCCATTACTCCCTGCCGCCTGGCGGACACGCGCAACAATGGGTACTTCCCTATGTCCGGGAGCCCCTTCGGGCCTCCTACGATGACCGCGACGGAGACGCGGATGTTTCCGGTGCCGGGCGGCGCGTGCAACTTGCCCACCACGGCGGTGGCGTATTCGTTCAACATCGCGGTGGTGCCGGCCGGCACGACCATGCGCTGGTTGACGGCGTGGCCGGATGGGGACACCATGCCCACGCTCGCCACGCTGAACGACAAGGCCGGCCTGGTGACCTCGAACGCTGCGATTGTGGCGGCGGGCACCAACGGCGCGATCGACATCTATGTCGAAGACGCGACCGACGTGATCATCGACGTGAACGGCTACTACGCGCTGCCCGCCAACCTGCCTTTGTGGGGAAGCGCGACGAATCCGGCGCTGACGTTCGGCGACATTGCGACAGGCCTATATTCGACAAACCCGGGGACGGTGGGCATCGCCGCAGAGGGAAACAACGTGGCGACGGTGAGCTCGACCGGCCTGTCGGTGCCGGGGAACCTGGACTTCGGCAAGATGATTACCTACGGTGGCTCTGCGTTGGTCCAAGTCCAGTCCGGCTTATCCAATCTCGCCGTCGGGCTGGGCGCCGGGCTAGGCGCGGGCAACAATACGGCGATAGGGAGTTCGGCCCTTACCATTGTCACGAGCGGGGGCGCCAACACGGCGATGGGATACGCGGCCCTTTCCGCTGTCACGAGCGGGAGGGGGAACACGGCGGGGCGAATTGGCGCTTGATAGCCTTGGAGGGGGCATCTGGAACACGGCGCTAGGTGTTGGCGCCGGCGACAATCACGCGTCCGGCAGCTTCAACACGTATATCGGGGGCCAAGCCGCCGGCAGCGCCTGGCAGGGCACGACGCCGTCTGCGGACGGCAGCAACAACACGTTTGTGGGGTCCGCGGCCGGCTACCTCATAACGACCGCTTATGGCGACACGTTTATGGGGACCAACGCAGGCGGGAACGTCACTAGCGGCTACCAGAACACGTTCGTAGGGGTTAACGCTGGCGGGGGCGGGGTTAACGCCGGCGGGGGCGCGGGCGCGGGCATCACAACCGGCAATAACAACCTGGCGCTGGGGAGAGACGCCGGCGCCAACTTAACCACCGGAAGCTACAACATCTTCATCGGGAACAAGGGGCCTTCGAACCCCGATACCGAGTCCAACACAATCCGCATTGGCGATTCGAACCAAAGCCAAACTTACATCGCAGGCATCTGGAACACGACAACCGGCTACGGTGATGCCGTCCCAGTGGTGATCGACTCCGCGGGCCAGCTTGGAACCGCTTCCTCCTCGCGGCGTTTCAAGACCGACATCGCGGACATGGGCGACACCACCGAAACCTTGATGAGCCTGCGGCCGGTGCAGTTCCGCTACATCGCCCACGGGCCCGGCGCGCCTTTGCAATACGGCCTGATCGCGGAAGAAGTAGCCGAAGTGGCGCCGGAACTGGTGGCACACAATGCCAAGGGCGAGATCCAAACCGTCTTCTACGACAAGGTCAACGCCATGCTGCTGAATCAGGTGCAGACCCAGCAGCGGCAGATCGAGACGCAACAGAAGGCGATCGCCGATCTCGAGTCGCGGCTGGCCGAACTCGAGAGCCGCGCGAAGTAGCTTGCTTCGCGGGGAAACTCGGGGCCCGGAAGCCGCCGGCGGACCGGCGGACGGATGAGCGCGCGAATCGGGCCGCCCTCCGGCACGCTATCCTGTGGCGATAGGAACGCACATGTTTCACCAGGGTACTACCCAATTTCCTGATGTCTGGTGCCGGGAAAACGCTTAGGCATGACATTTTTCGCCCTGCGTTTGCGCATTGTGGATAGCGCACGAATTTGGCAAGGGCATTTTGAAATGAGGCATTTGCGGATACTTTCGTGCCCGGAGGACGTGAGGCCGGCCGCTTTCCCGGAGCGCCGGAGCCGGCCGGGATGGGCAGATTCAAGAAAGTGTTCAAAAAAATGAGAAAAACAGCTCCAAAATAGGCGGCCGGATGTATAATTACAGCGCCCAGTGAGCCAAAACGGAGGTCCTGGCACAGATGGTTCGGCACGACCTAGAGCAGCACCGTGAGCGAGGTCCAGGCGAGCGACGGGACGCTTTTCGTTCGCATGCCCCGCGATCGGCGTGTCCTCTTCTTCAGATGCATGAGGCGGTGTGCAATAGCCTCGGCGCCGTTTTTCGTGACTGGAACGTGAATTTTGGCTCGGACGAACCGCGAATCAACTTCAAGGAGAGTACAAGTAATGCTACGTAAAGGCTTTTTGCAAGTGCTTGCGCTAGCCGGTCTGATGCTGCTGTTTCCAGCGCTGGACCGGGCGCAGACGGCGGGGCCGCACGCCGTAATCAAGCAGGCGATTGACGAAAACCGGCGGGTTATTCTTCCGGGCAATACGCGCCCCGAGGCGATTCGCCAAAACGACTTGGGGCCTGTCGCAGACGATTTGCACCTGGATATGTACCTTCAATTGAAGCGTTCGCCGGAGCAGGACCTGGCGGCCGCAGAATTTGTCGAGTCGCTTACCGACAAGGCCTCTCCGAACTTCCACAGATGGATTACGGCCGAGGAGTATGGACAGCGGTTTGGCGCGGCTCCGGAGGACATTGCGACTGTTTCGCGCTGGCTGGAATCGCACGGGTTCACCGTCAACGGCGTTCCGGCGAACAACATGGTGATCGACTTCTCCGGCACCGCGGGCCAGGTGCGCGAAGCGCTGCACACGGAGATTCACAATCTCGAGGTTAAGGGCGAGCGTCACTTCGCCAACATGAGCGATCCGCAAATTCCCGCCGCTTTGCTGCCGGCGGTGACCGGGGTCGTCTCCCTCAACAACTTCAGGCCGCATCCGACGTCCGTGCCAAAATCGCAATACACGGTGACCTCGACCGAGCATCTCATCGTTCCGGGCGACCTGGCGACGATCTACGGTTTGAATGCGGCGTTTGGCGCCGGGTACACCGGCCGGGGACAGACCATCGTCGTGGTCGAGGATACGGATCTTTACAACTATCCCGGCGATTGGAACACGTTCCGCTCGACCTTCGGACTGACCGCGTACAGTTACGGTTCGCTCACGCAGGTTCACCCGGCGCCTGGGTCCGGCGTCGCTTGCGTCGACCCCGGAGTGAATGGCGACGATAGTGAGGCGGCCATCGACGTCGAATGGGCTAGCGCGGCTGCTCCCAATGCCGCCATCGTAATGGCAGCCTGCGAAGATACGACCAACTGGGGCGAATTGATCGCCCTGCAGAACCTGCTGACCAACGGCAGCGCTCTTCCCGGCGTTGTCAGCATCAGCTATGGCGCGCCGGAAGTGGAGATGGGAGCTTCATTCAACAGCTACGTCAACACCTTGTTGCAGACCGCCGCTGCCGTGGGTGTGTCGGTGTTTGTGTCCTCAGGCGACGCCGATGCCGCGGCATCCGATCGCGACATGCCCTATGCGATACACGGTATCGGCATCAGCGGATTGGCATCCACGGTATACGCTGTCGCCGTCGGCGGCACCGACTTCTACGACTCCGCTACGAACACCGCCAGTACTTACTGGAATTCGACCAATGGCACCTATTATAATTCCGCCAAATCCTACATTCCCGAGATCCCATGGAACGATTCCTGTGGAAGCCAGGTTCTCGCCACCTATTTAGGATATAGTACGACCTACGGTTATTCGGGTTTGTGCAACGGCTGGGGCCCTTTCGACGGGGCCGTCGGCGGCAGCGGAGGGCCCAGCGCGTGCGCCACCGGATACCCGACTGCTAACAGCGCAGTTAGCGGAACCTGCGCCGGATACGCCAAGCCTTCGTGGCAATCGATTTACGGCAACCCGAGCGACGGCGTTCGCGATATCCCGGATGTCTCGCTTTTCGCATCGAACGGCTGGTGGGGCCACTATTACCTGGTTTGCTATTCGGACGGTGTGTACGGGGGGGCAAGCTGTTCGAATGCGCCTTACTATTGGGCCGGATTCGGGGGGACCTCGGTTTCTTCCCCGATCATGGCCGGGATTCAAGCCTTGATCAACCAGGCGTTGGGGGCAAGTCGCGTCGGCAACCCGAATCCCGTCTACTACGCGATCGCCGCGAACGAATACAGCACTGCGGCGGGCAGGACCGCCTGTAATTCCACCACCGATTCCGGCTCGGCTTGCGTCTTCAACGACATCACCACGGGCGACATAGACGTTCCCTGTGCGGGCGCATTCAATTGCTACCTGGACGGGCAGGCGCTGGGTGTTCTGTCGACCTCGAATTCGTCGTATGCACCTGCCTACGGAACGAATCCGGGGTGGGACTTTGCGACAGGCATTGGCAGTGTGAATGCCAACAACTTGTTGAACGCATTTGCCAGTTACACTGCACCGTCGGTTCACATCGATTCGCCGGCCTCGGGTGCGGTGCTTTCGGGCACGGTGACGGTGTCCGGCTGGGCGCTCGACAATATCATGATGGTGGGGACCGCGATCACCGCCGTACACGTCTTTGTAGACGGCCTGTTTGTGGGCACTGCCACTTACGGATCCAGCCGGCCGGATGTGTGCTCGGCGTATCCCGGCCGTCCCGGCTGCCCCAACGTGGGATTCACATATTCCCTGAACACGGCGGGGCTCACGACAGGATCTCACACCATCACAGTTACGGCCAATGATTCCGGCAGTCCGCTCGACTATGGGTCGGCCAGTGTGACGGTCACGGTCGCCGTGATACCGTCGGTGTCTATCGATACGCCGGCCTCGGGCGCGACAATTTCGGGCACGGTGTCGGTCTCCGGCTGGGCCATCGACAACATTTCAACCATTGGCACGGCGATTAGCTCCGTACACGTGCTGGTGGATGGAGTGCCGATGGGCACAGCGACTTACGGAACCCCCCGGCCGGATGTGTGCTCGGTTTATCCGGGCCGTCC
>JBAVIH010000550.1:0-3351 GCA_049686695.1 Bryobacteraceae bacterium
ACTTTCAGCCCTGCGGTCTTTCAGAAGCCCACGCTGCAACGCAACCAATTCGGCTTCACGGCGGGCGGCCCGATCGTCAAGAACAAGCTGTTCTACTTCGCCGACTATGAAGGATTCCGGCAGTTGCAACGCTATCTCAACTTCGATTCGATTCCCAACATGAACGATCGCAACGGGATTCTGCCGGTGTCGGTGTATGACCCGTTGAACAAGACCCTCTATCCGGCCGGCACGAAGATTCCGATCGCGCAATTGAATCCGTTCGCCGCCACGGTACTCGGCGCTCTTCCGACGCCCAACGGGCCTGGGCGCTCCAACAATGACGAAGCGCTGCTGCTGATCCGCGATTACGGCGACAAGTTCGACGCCAAAATCGACGGCCAGATTAACGACCGCATGACGGCGTTCCTCCGCTTCAGCCAGCGCAAGGACCTGCAGTATTACGCACCCGACCTCACTGGGCCGTCCGGCGGGGATGGCAACGGATACATTCACGTGATCGATCAGAACGCTTCGCTCGGCTACACATGGACCATTACGCCAACCTCTCTCTTCGAGGCCCGCTTGGGTTTCTCGCATTTGCTGGGCGGCAAAACGCCGCCGTACGTGGGCGGCCCGAGCATGAACGCTCTGTATGGCGGCTTTCAAGGCTTGCCGACGACTTCCAATCTGACCGGCGGACTCGATACCCAGACCATCACCGGACTCACCGCCCTGGGCCGCCAAACGAGTAATCCGCAGTTCCAAAATCCTACCTCCTGGGATCCGGAACTGAATTATTCGAAGACATGGGGCCGGCATTCGCTCAAAGTCGGCTACCAATTCCTGTTGGTCCACACCGAGATTCTGGACACCAACCCGCTTTACGGCCAAGACACGTACAGCGGCGCATTCAGCAAACCGACCTGCGCGGAACTGGGCCAGCCTTCCGGTTGCACGATTACGAGCGACTCGACCAGCTACAGCCTGGCGGATTTCATGTTCGGCCTTCCCAACCAGATCAACCTGGGGAGCTATGCGGTCATCAATCTTCGGCAGTACGCGCACTCCCTGTATTTTCAGGACGACTATCGGGTAAACACGAAGCTGACGCTGAACCTCGGGCTGCGGTGGGAGTTCGCCTCGCCGAATTATGAGCGCGACAACCACTACTCGAATTTCGACCCCACCACCAACAGCATGATCCAAGCCACTAGCGGAAGCCTGTATGACCGTTCCCTGGTGCATCCCGACTATAAGGACTACGGGCCGCGCGTGGGCCTGGCATACGGCCTCAACCCCAAAACGGTGGTTCGCGGCGGATATGGAATCAGCTACACGTTCTTCAACCGGGTGGGAAGCGCCGAGGAGGGAATCAACGCTCCGCAGGCCCTTTTCGGGGTCCTCAGCCAGACGATCCCCTCAGGTGGCGCGGTGCCGTCGTCCTTCCTCACCACGCAGAACAGCTTCACCACCAACATCGCCAGCCCTGCGGCCTTCAACCCGGCCAATTCCAACGTGGTCTACACTCCGCCGGACAGCAAATGGCCGTACGTACAAAACTGGTTCCTCTCGGTGCAGCGGCAACTCCCCAAGGACACGGTTTTCACGCTGACCTACAACGGAAACCACAGCCTCCGACTGCCGATCATCGGCGATTACAATGAGGCGGCTCCGTACAACCCGAGCAGTCCCTTAACGTATACTGCCCGCGTGCCGATACCGACGTTCGGGCCGATCACGTGGCTCGACCCGGCGGGTGACAACCATTACAATGGTCTTTCGGCCAACGTGGAGCACCGTTTCACGAAGGACCTGTACCTCCAGAACTCGTTCACCTGGGGGAACGCGATGGGTGATTCCGAGCAGGCGCTGGAGTATTACGCGGGTTACTTTCAGGCCAATCCGCAAAACATCCGCGACTTGGCCGCGGAAGTGGGGCCCTCCAGCTTTAGCGTGAAACTCAATAACGTCTCGACGGTCATCTACCATCTTCCCTTCGGCAAGAGCCGCAAATACATTTCCAGCGCGAATTCCCTAGTCGATGCGTTTGTGGGCGGATGGGAGTTCACTACCATCAACACCGCCCGCACGGGCACGCCGATCGACGTGGTTTACAGCGCATCGGGGAACAACATCGTCAGCTCTCTTTCCAACGACTATCGCGGTCAGCCGTTTCTGCGCCCGAATGTCAGCGGCGCTGCCGTCAGCCAGAGGCGTGCCGCCATGCTGAACACCTATTTCGCCGGCTACACATTCAGCACTCCGTCCGCCAGCGCGCCATTCGGCGATGTGGGACGCAATGCGTTCCGCGCACCCAACTTCGACCAGTGGGATTGCTCGATTGACAAGAACTTCCAGATTCGCGAAAAGGCCCGGCTGCAATTCCGGGCGGAGTTCTTCAACGTCCTGAACCACACGAATTTCGGGATACCGGACACGAAAACCACCGATGCCGCCTTCGGTACCATCCGCGCGACGTTCCCGTCGCGGCAGGGCCAGTTCGCGCTGAAGCTGATGTTCTGAGCGGCGCCGGGCACGGCGCGTGTCCGGTATCTCTGCGCACCGGGTATCAGCCCACGTCGCACACGCGGCTGGCATTCAAAGCGGAATCGCGAATAGAAAGTTCGGATTGGCGCCGAGTTTATTGCAGCGGCGAGTGAGATGCTCGCCGCGGAGCGGCCGCACCGGCTTGCCAAAGCATCGGATTATCCGCGCCGCGATCGCGACGGGAAAATATCTCCGCGAGAATCTCCGGAACTTCGAAGACGGCCGAATTGCGAACCGCGGCGGCCCTCGCGCGGTATTGGGCGTGCCGGTCCGGCAGCAGCAGCTCGCGAACGGCACCGGCAACTCTGGAGAAATTGCTCACCACCACACCTGCGCCTTGCTCCAGAATCCATTCCGCGTTGTAACGTTCGTGGGCCAGAGTCCACGCGTTCGATTCCACCACCACGGGTAGCCGCATGGCCAGCGCTTCGCTGATGCTGCCGGGGCCGGGCTTGCCGATGAAGTAGTCGCCCAGCGACATGAAGTACGGCACATCTCTGGTGAAACCCTCGATTCGCATTGGCATGCGCGGCGCCAGCCCACGAAGCGCGTTCGCGGCCGTCTGATGCTTACCGCAAAGCAGGATCAACTGGGTCTTCAGATCGGACCGGTTCAGCGCCTTGGCGATCTTCACCATCTCCATCGATCCCTCGCCGCCGAACATGACGATGCCGGTGGGCCGGGCGGGATCCAGGCCGAGGCGCGTCAGTTCGCGCGCGCGATCCACCGCCGGTGGCTGATGAAAGCGCGGATTGAGGATCATGCCTGAGACCTGGAAGATGTGCGACGGCGCCAGGCCGAGCGCGCGCGCCTGGTCCACCG
>JBAVIH010000551.1:0-27422 GCA_049686695.1 Bryobacteraceae bacterium
GCCGACGCCCAGCGCCGAGCCCAAAGCCGCGGCGCGGCCGCAGTCGCGGTCGGGGACCAGCCAGCGGACGGAGGCGGGCGGAGGCGTCAGCATTGATTCCAGGCCGGGACGATTACAAGATGGAAGAAAACCGGTTGGCAGGCGACAGCGTCTGCCCCACTCGCTTCGAAGCCCTTCGACGGCAAAGTGGGACAGACGCTTTCGTCTGTCAACCCGTTGAATTGAAATGCCATCGAAAATCCAGGCCGTCAGTTCTTCGAAAAGTAGCCGGGAAGCGAATCGGGTTCGTCGTCCTCGGGAGTCCGGGACATAATTTCGTCTTCGATGCCGCCAAACTCGTCGTACCAGTCCGGCTGCAGTTCGTACACGTAGAGCCGCGAGTTGTGATCGAACGCCAACTCGAGCGAGCAGGTCAGGCCGGTGAAGACGCGCAGTTCGCGCAAGCGCGACTCGTACTCGCGGCGCTCCTCCCGGCTGAGATCGCAATCGTCGAGTTGGGCTTCCAGTTCTTCGATGTCCGAGGCCTCAAACTCGGCCGAAGCGAAGAGGATCAGCTTGGCGCCGCACTTCTGGGCGACATCGAGGAACATCTGGTAGTCGGGATGCGTTTCGGTGTCCCACAGGACCAGCCCCAGCCCTTCCAGACTGCCCGGCCGGTTGTGAAAGACGGCGAAACCGGCGGAGTCGAGATACTCCAATATTTCGCGCTTGAGCGTATCGAGATTTAAGTCCACTGGCTGGCGCCTCAGGCCTGAACCAACACCAGAATATCAGAGGGCGTGGCCAAATCGCGGGCGGATGGCGTAACAATCGTCTTCGGCCCGATGAAGATCTTGCGTTTTTCCTTAATGGCGTCGCGCACGTCGGCCTCGCAGACAAACTCCACCGGCGCGGGCGGAGCGGCGGGTTGTGATGGCGCCGGCGGTGGCGCGTGCTCCGGCGCGGGCGCGGTCAGTCAGGTAGAGCCGCCGCTCGAATCGCTGCTGCGGCGGGCCAGGAAGCGGTCCACCACGCTGGCCGCCACGTTCGGCACAACCGAGGAAGTCACCGCGGGAGCTGGCTGAGCGCACGACGCATTACAGGATGGGCCGCCCGGAGCCGGGGCCGCAACCGCCGCGCCGCGCGCGGCCAGGTACCGCTCGACCGCCGCCACCACGGCGTTGCGGTCGATTCCTATGGCGGGGCTGGCTGCGGATGGGCCTGCCGGCGCCTGGCGAATATCCATCGGCATCTCGAAGGCCTCTTCCGGCTTGCGAACCACGTAGGCCAGACGCTTAACGTTGATCAGGTGCAGCGGACCCACGTTATCGGATGTAATGTTGCCCGCGATGGCGCCGCAGCCGAGCGTCATGCCGGGCAGCAGGTTGGTGGTGATGCCGGTGGAACCCTGCGGAGCCGGCGTGTTCACCAGCACCCGCATGGCCGGCATGCGCGAGCCGTATTCGCGGGTGCGGGCGTCGTCGCGCGAGTAGATCGCAGCCGTGTGGCCCAGTCCGCCGAATTTCAGCAGGGCGTGGCAGGTATCGAGCGCCGCCGCGAAATCGGCCACCCAGATCAGGGCCAGCACCGGCGACAGCTTTTCCATCGAGAGCGGGTGCTGCTTGCCCACCCCTTCCACCTCGGCGCAAATGATGGAAGTATCCGGCGGCACTTCGAAACCCGCCATGCGCGCCAGTTTGGTGGGCGACTGGCCCACGCACTGCGGGTTGATGCTGAAGTTGGGCATCACCAGCAGCTTGCCCAGGGCTTCCTTTTGGGCGTCGGTGGCGATGTAGGCCTTGTGCGCCTTGAGGAGCGCGAGAATGCGTTCGCGCAGGGATCGTTCCGCCACGATGGACTGCTCGCTCGAGCAGACTGTGCCGTAGTCGAAGCTCTTGCCGGCGACGATCTTGGGGATCGAGTCTTCCAGGTCGGCCGAAGTGTCCACCAGCACCGGCACGTTGCCCGGCCCTCCGCCGAATGCGGGCTTGCCGCTCGAATAGGCGGCCTTCACCATGCCCGGTCCGCCGGTGGCCAGGATGACGCCGGTGCGCTCATGCCGCATCAACGCGGTGGTGCCCTCGAGCGTGGCCGTATCGATGCACTGAACGATGTCTTCGGGCGCGCCCGCCGCCACCGCCGCCTGGTACAGGATGCCGGCCGCGGCGCAGGTGCATTTGTGGGCTCGCGGGTGCGGGCTGATCACGATTGCGTTGCCCGCCTTGAGCGAAATCAGAATCTTGTAGAAAGCCGTTGAAGTGGGGTTGGTGGTGGGCAGAATCGCCGCTACCACGCCCACCGGAACGCCGAACTCGACGATCTTCTCCTCGGGCAGCTCGCGCAGCAGGCCCATCGTTTTGACGCCCCGCATGCGGCGCGGCAGCCAGTCGCAGTTCAGCAGGTTTTTGATGTACTTGTCCTGGGCGTTGCCGTAGCCGGTTTCCTCGACCGCCATTTCAGCTAGCCGGCGGGCGTTCGCGCGCGCGGCCGCGGCGGCGGCTTCGACAATCGCATCCACCTGTTGCTGGGTGTAGGTCCGGTATTTCAGCGAAGCTTGATAGGCCTTGTCGACCTTGGAGCGGACCTCCTGAATCGACAGGAGATCTTTATCGGCAAGCATGGGCCGCTACTTCTTCAGGCCGCTGGTGGGGAGGGCCTTTTCCACTTCCTCGTGCGGGTTGGGGATCACGTGCACGCTGACCAATTCGCCGACGCGCCGGGCTGCCGCGGCGCCGGCATCGGTGGCCGCTTTGACCGCGCCCACGTCGCCGCGCACCGTGACCATTACCAGACCGGCCCCGACGAATTCCTTGCCGGTAAGCACAACATTGGCCGTCTTGACCATGGCATCGGCGGCTTCAATGGCGGGGACCAGCCCCTTCGTCTCGATCATGCCGAGGGCTTCCATTACATCCTCCAAACGAGTGTGAACTCACTAACCTAACACACTTTCGGGACCGCCAGGCTCAGCGGTAGGCGCGCTTTTCAACTTGCCGATTTCTACGCCGCTGCCCTGTCTCTACCCGGCGCACCCGCCTTCCATGCCCTCGCGGTACAATCCCAGGTGAATGTCAGCTACTCGCGGCATCGGCTGGGCGAGGTTCCGCGTCACGGCGGTCACCTTGGTCGCGCTGTCGATTCTCTCCGTGCTGCTGCTTCTGCTCAGCGGCGGGACCTTCTTCCAGCCGAAAGTAACCGTGTACCTTTACGTGCCCGACGCCACCGGCCTGGACACCGGCGCGGACGTGCGCGTGGATGGGATCAACGTCGGCAGCACGGCGGCCATTGGGCTTTCCGGCTCGGTTGTCCCGGATCGTGCGGTGCGCCTGGTGCTGCGCATCCGGCGCAGCCGCCTTTATGCCATCACCAGCGATTCAACCGCGGAGCTCACCGCCGACAACCTGGTCGGCGATCAGTTCGTCGATATCACCAGCGGCATCGGCTCGACCCACATCGCGGCCGGCGGCGAGATCCACTACAAAGGTGGGCCGGACCTGATGAAGAGCCTGGACCTGACGCAGTTCGAGGAGCAGTTGCGGATCGTGGATGCCGCCCTTCGAGACATGGAAACCGGCAGCGGCCCGGTCGGCAAATTCGTCCAAGGGGACCAGATGTACAACGACGTGGTGCGGCGCTTGGGCCTGCTGCAAAAGGACCTGCGCGCGGCGGCCAGCACCACCGGCGCGGTGGGCAGCTTGCTCTACACGGATAGCCTTTACCGCCAGATCGACGACCCGCTGGTGCGCCTGGATTCGACGCTCGCCCGCTTCCAATCCAGCCCGTGGCTGCGCGACACCGGCCAATACCAGCAGTTCCTTGATGCGGCGCGCGATTTGCGAAAATCCGTGGCCGATGCGCACGCCGGCCGGCTTTTCCAGTCCGACGACCTGTACCTGGATTTGTCCCGCCGCCTGGCGGCGCTGGCTCGCGCCGTGGACGACATGAACGCCGGCCCCGAGTTCAGCGATTCCCTCCTCTACGACAACCTCACCGGCATGTCGCGCGAAATGGGCGCCATGGCCCACGACCTCCTCAAGAACCCGAGGAAGTATCTGGGGATTAAGGTATTCTGACGCGTTTTCATGGTAGCGCCGGCGGTCTCTGCCGCCGGTTCTTGTGACCTGTGCGCGCTCAACCGCCGCCGCTACAAGCCGTGGCGGACGCGGGCCGCGCCCGGGCTACTTCTGCAGGAAGAAGTTGCCGACGAACATGGCGTCGATGCCGGAGGAGTAGAAGCTGCGCACGGCGTCGCGCGGATCGGAAACCAGCGGCTCGCCAAACAGGTTGAACGAGGTGTTGTAGAGCACCGGCAGCCCGGTGGATTCGCCGGCGGCGTGCAGCAGCTTCCAGTAGAGCGGGTTCTCGCGTGCGTCCACCGTGTGCACGCGCACCAGATCGCCGGCCAGGACGGCGGCGGCGAATTTTTCGGCGTATTGCGGCCGGACGCGGCCCACGGTGGCGAGGTACCGCGCGTTCGGTCCCACCTCGAAATACTCGGCCGAAAGCTCGGCCGGCACCGAGGCCGCGAACTTGCGCACCGGTTCGCGGTGCTTGATAAACGTGTTCAGGTTCTCGGTGGAATACGGATCCAGCGGCGAAGCCAGGATGCTACGGTTGCCCAGCGCGCGCGCGCCGAATTCCATCCGCCCGTGCATCCAGGCGACAATCCTGTGATCGTTCAACTGCGCCACCGCGGCGCCGATCAGCTCCTCGGTGGTCAGCAGGTAATGAAAGCGCAGCTTGCAGTTCTCGAGCACCTGCTTGGTCTCGGCGGCGCTGTAGCTGGGGCCCAGAGAAAGCGTCTCGAGGCGCACGCGCTTCTCCTGCCGGAACAGGTGGTGCCAGGCTTCCAGCGCCGCTCCGATGGCCGTGCCCGCATTGCCCGCCACCGGCTGCACGAAAACATTTTCGAAGCCGGATTGGTTTTCGAGCGCCGAAACCAGCAGCGCGTTGAATCCCAGGCCGCCCGCCAGGCACAGGTTGCGCCCCTGGCCGGCCAGCCGCATCACCGCCGCCTCCGCGGCCTGCTGCACTCCGGCCGCGATCGGCGCGCGCAGCGCTTCCGGGATGGGCGAGCCATCATCCAGCCCGAGCGCGGCGTAGAAGCGGTGCCCGAAACCGCCCGAATGCGGACGCTGGCTGCTGAAGAAGGCGCGGTTCACGTGCAGTCCGCCATCGTCGGCCGCAAGAATTTCGAGGAACAGATCGCGGAAGCGCGCATCGCCGCGCACCGACAGCCACTGCACTTTGTGCTCATCCACGTTGGCTTCGAAGCCCAGCAACTCGGTGACACGGCTGTAGACGTCGCACAACGAATCCGGCGAGTAATGCTCCTGCTCGATGGTCATGCTGGCGCCGCGGCCGGCCCATCGCGAGCCGCAGCGGAAATCGCCGCCGCGGTCGAGCGTCAGCACGGTGGCCTCGTCGAAAGGGGAAGCGAAGTAAGCCGAGGCCGCGTGCGCCAGGTGGTGCTCCACCAGGGTGATGCGGCTGGCCGGAAACTGGGCGCGCAGCCGCAGGTAAAAGTCTTTCTCCGGCACCGGCCGCGCCACGGCAACCGCGTCCACCTGGTCGGGCCTGGCGCCGGCCAGTTCCAGGCACATGGCGATGGCGCGCTCCGGCAGCGGATCCCGCCCGCCCCAGTGCATGCGGCGGCGCACCAGTTTCGATTCTTCCACCGCGGCGGCCAGTTCGCCGTCTTTCAAAATGGCGGCGGCCGCATCGCCCAGCACGCCGCCGATTCCCAGGATGATCACCGGCCGCCCTTTTCCCGCTTCTCGATTTTCGCCCAGGTGTCGCGTAGCGCCACGGTGCGATTGAAGACCAGCTTGCCCGGCGCCGTATCCGGGTCCACCGAGAAGTAGCCCAGCCGCTCGAACTGATAGTGGCTGTATGCGGCGGCGTCCTTCAGGCCGGGCTCCAGTTTGCAGGCCGTGAGCACTTCAAGCGAATGCGGATTGAGGTTGGCGAGGAAGCTCTGCCCCTCCTCGGTCTGGTTGGGATCCGGCTTGGTGAACAGGCTTTCGTAGAGCCGCACTTCGGCATCGATGGCGTGTCCGGCCGAAACCCAGTGGATGGTCGATTTCACCTTCCGCCCGTCGGGCGCGTTGCCGCCGCGCGTAGCCGGGTCGTAAGTGCAGTGGATTTCCGTGACCTCGCCCCGCTCGTTCTTCACCGCGCCGGTGCAGGTGATGAAGTAGCCGTAGCGCAGCCGCACTTCGCGCCCCGGCGAGAGCCGGTAATACTGCTTCGGCGGGTCCTCGCGGAAGTCATCCTGCTCGATGTAAAGCACCTTGGAGAAGGGCACCGGCCGCGTGCCGGCGGAAAGGTCCTCGGGGTTGTTGCCGGCTTCCAGCTCGTCCACCTGGCCTTCCGGATAATTGTCGATCACCACCCGCAGCGGCCGCAGCACCGCCATCACGCGCGGCGCGCGCCGGTTCAAATCCTCGCGCAGGTGGTGCTCCAGCAGGCCCAGCTCGATAGTGCCGGTGGTTTTGGAAACGCCGATCGCTTTGCAGAAATTGCGGATCGCCTCCGGCGTGTAGCCGCGCCGCCGGATGCCGGCAAGGGTGGGCATGCGCGGATCGTCCCAGCCGGTCACGTGCCCGTCCTTCACCAGTTCCAGCAGCTTGCGCTTGCTGAGCAGCGTGTAAGTCAGGTTCAGCCGGTCGAACTCGATCTGTTGCGGATGATAGATGCCCAGCGCCTCGCAAAACCAGTCGTACAGCGGCCGGTGGTCTTCAAACTCGAGTGTGCAGATGGAATGCGTGATCCCCTCGATCGAATCCGATTGGCCGTGGGCGTAGTCGTACATCGGGTAGATGCACCACTTGTCCCCCGTGCGATGATGCTCGGCGTGCAGGATGCGGTACATCACCGGGTCGCGCATGTTGAGATTCGCCGACGCCATGTCCACCTTGGCGCGCAGCGTGCGCGATCCATCCGGAAACTCGCCGGCCTTCATGCGCTCGAACAGGTCCAGGTTTTCTTCCACCGTGCGGTTGCGGTAGGGGCTCTCTTTGCCCGGTTCGGTCAGCGTGCCGCGGTATTGGCGCACCTCGTCGGCATTCAGATCGCAGACGTATGCCTGGCCCGCCTGGATCATCTGCACTGCCCATTCGTACAACTGGCCAAAATAATCCGAAGCGTAGAAGCAGCGGTCTTCCCAATCGAACCCCAGCCAGCGCACGTTCTCCATGATGGAGTCGACGTACTCGGTCTCTTCCTTTTCGGGATTGGTGTCGTCGAAGCGCAGGTTGGTCTTGCCGCCGAACTCGGCTGCCAGGCCGAAGTTGAGGCAGATGGATTTCGCGTGCCCGATGTGCAGGTAGCCGTTCGGCTCCGGCGGGAACCGCGTGTGTACGCGGCCTCCCCATTTTTTGGTCTTCAAGTCCTCGAGGATGATATCGCGGACGAAATTCGAAGGGCCGGCCGCGGGCGGGTTGCCCGGCGAGCCGTCGTTAGGATTGGACGGGTTCATATGGTTTTCAACTTTTCCAACGCCTGCCCGATCCGTTCCAGGCAGGTCTCGCGCCCCAGCGCTTCCAGGGTACCGAACAACGGCGGAGCGTTCTTGCGCCCGCACACGGCTACGCGCACCGGCTGGAACATCTGGCCGGCCTTGATGCCCAATTCGGCCGAAGCCGCACGCAGCGCCTGCTCCAGCGGGTCGTGACGGAATTCGGCTACCGCCAGCACCGCGGCGCCTTTTTCGAGCGCGCGGACGGCCATTGCAGCGTCGCCCTTTTGCGGGATCAACTCGGCGGCATCGTAGGGCGCCAACTGCTTGACGAAAAAGAAATCGCCCACCGTGGTCACTTCGCTCAGCAGGCGTATGCGCTCCTGAATCAGCGGCGTAATCAGCGCCATCTCTTCGGCTGTGACTGTGAAACCGGCGGCTTCGACAAACGGCGTCAGCGCCTGCGCGAGCGCGTCCACCGGCACGCCGCGAATGGTGTCCGCGTTCAGCCAGACGGCCTTCGGATCGAATGGATCGGCTTCGCTAAAGTTGACCACGGCGTTGCTGCGGTTGATGCCTTCGAGCTTGAAGGCGTCTGTCAATTCATCGAGCGTCATGCGCTCGCGATCGTCTTTCGGCGACCAGCCGAGCAGGCACAGAAAATTGAGGAACGCGTGCGGCAGAAATCCCGCATCGCGGTAGGTGGTGACGCTTACCACCGGCCCGTGTTTGCGCTTGGAGAGCTTGGCGCCATCGGGAGCGACCAGCAGCGGCAGGTGCGCGAAACGCGGCGGCTCCACGCCGGCAGCTTCGAAAATCAGCACGTGCTTGAAGGTGTTGGCGATGTGATCCTGGCCGCGAATGATGTCACTAATACGCAAGTCGGCGTCGTCGGCGCAGGAGGCCATGTGATACGTCGGCATGCCGTCGCTGCGCAGCAGGGCGAAATCCTCGATATCGGCGGTGGATTTGGATTGCTCGCCGAACACGCCGTCGTCGAAGCGAATTTGACGCCCGCTTTCGCGCGGCACGCGAAACCGCAGCGCGAACGGCTCGCCGGCGGCGGCGCGGCGGTCGCTTTCCTCGCGCGAAAGCTCGCGCATCCCGGCCGGAAAAAGCCAAGTCCCGTGCTCGCCCGAGCGTTCGCTGTCAGCCGCGCTGGCGGGCGTGAAATCGCGATAGGCCAGATCCTTAAAGAAAATCGCCTGCGCCATTTCCCGGTGCAGCGCAAGGCGTTCCGACTGCCGGTATTCCTCGTCCCAGCCGAGCCCCAGCCAGCGCAGCCCGTCAAAAATGGAGTTGAGCGAGACTTCCGTGTTGCGCCCCACGTCGGTATCGTCCACGCGCAGGATCATGGTGCCGCGGTGGTGGCGGGCAAAAAGCCAATTGAAAATGAACGTGCGCGCGCTGCCCACATGCAAAAACCCGGTGGGAGAGGGCGCAAACCTGACCCTCAGCATTTGGAAAGCCCAGTATAACAAGCGGCTCGGAAGAGGTCGGGTTGGTGGGGCATGCTTTAGCTTGCCCGTTGTTCTCATTTTGTTTTCCCGATCCAACGCAACTCAGCTTGGCGCACATCCCGCCCGTGAGCGGTAAAATGGACGCATGCGCAACGAGTTCACGGCGATTGTCGAGAAGGACGTTCCCTGGTACATCGCGTATTGCGCCGAAGTACCCGGAGCGAACGGCCAAGGCAAGTCGCGCGCGGAATGCCTGGCGAACCTTCGAGAGGCAATCACCCTCATTCTGGAGCACCGGCGCGAGGACTCCCTGCGCGCCATAGCGCCCGACGCCGAGCAGGAACTCGTTGTGATCGGATGAAGCGCGAGGGCCTCTTCCGCCATCTTCGGCGGTGCGGCTGCGTGCTACGCCGGGAGGGCAAACAACACTCCCTTTGGGAGAACCCAGTCACCGGCCACGCAGAGGTTGCCGACCTTCTTCGCCAAGAGAATCTGCCCCAGACTCTCGATACCCGACCCGCCGGGATAATGAGCCAGTGCCCCACGATGGCGTTGCGCATCCGCAACAAGCGGCTCAGACGAGGTCGGAGATGGCGGGGGAGTCCCGGTGCGCTATGCTCAAGATGAGGACCCTATGTATTTGCCCTCAGCCGTCACGAAGCAGCAGGTTAGCGCCGCAGTCTCGGAGGTCGTCAACTTGTTGGCGCCGGATGTTGTGCAAATCCGGTACGACATCGGTCGGGATTGGAGTGGCGATTGGGCCATATTCTTCCGCGTCCTGCTGTCGGATGAAGCCAGCAAGACGCGGCTTCGCGAGGTGACCACGCAGGTCGTCTGGCGGCTGGCCGACCGTCTCGACTTCCCGTCCATGGGCCTCTTCGCCTACCACAACTTCAGGAGCGTGTCCGAACAGGCCGATCTGCGGGAAGAGGCTTGGGCGTAGCCGATGCCCTTTGCCGACGACCTGCTGGAACAGGCCTACGATCTCGCGCAAAAGGAACCAACGAGCCCAAAGCAGGCCAGCCTCCGCCGTGCCGTATCGACGGCATACTACGCCCTCTTTCACCTTTTGATCGATGAAGCTGTTAGTAAGTGGGCGGTGGAACGGCACCGCAGCATCCTGGCCAGGACTTTTGAGCACGGCAAGATGAAGGGAATCTGCGACGACGTACTGAAAACCGTCAAGAGCGGCGGCAGTGTCCTGCCCGAGTTGAATACCGTCGCGCACAGTTTCATCCAGCTTCAAGAGCATCGGCATACGGCGGACTATGACAATTCAAAGCAGTGGTCGCGCACGGATGTTTTGAACGTGCTGACCCTGGCGACGGATGCCGTCACTGCATGGCGGGCAATCAGCGCGCAGGACGCGGCTCAGGACTTTCTGCTGCAATTATTCCTGCCGAAACTGCCCAAGCAGTAGGGCCGGCCCTGCGCGTGGATGCCGACGTCCTCCACTGGTTCCGCGGGCGAGGCAAGAAATACCAGACGTACATGAACGAGGTCCTGCGGCGCGAAATGCAGACGAACGAGCGGGGCCGATAGCGACGGCTGAACCCCTCACTCCAGCGGCAACCCCGATTCCTTCAGCGCGCGCCAGCCGCCATCGAGCGAGATCGCATTGGTGTAGCCCATCTTCTGCAAGTTATCGGCTACCAGCGCGGAGCGGAATCCGCCGCCGCAATAGAGCACCAGCGCCGCGGCGTGGTCCGGCACGCGGGTTTCGATGTCGCGCTCGATGATGCCCTTGCTCAGGTGAATCGCGCCCGCCACGTGGCCGGCGGCCCATTCGCTCTCTTCGCGGGTATCCACCAGCAGGTGCGGGTCACCCGACTCGCGCAGCTTGCGGTAGCCTTCTATATCGATCTGCTTCACCCGCGACTTGGCGTCATTCACCAACCGAAGGAAACCTTCGCTGTGTTTCATGGATTGCCTTTCTCTACGAGTGCCACATGGCCTTGATGGTGTCGGCCACCAGCGCCAGCGTGATGCCGATCATGAAGGCCACCGTGATCCAGGTGGCCAGGTTGAACCAGCGCGGGTTCACCCACTCCCCCATCAGGTCCTTGCGGTTAATCAGCAGCAGCATGGGGATCAGCACGAAGGGCAGCAGCACGCCGTTCAGCACCTGGGAAAGCAGGATCATTTTCACCAGTTGGAAGTTCGGCAGCAGAACCACGCCGGCGCCGAACACGATCAGCAGCGTATAAAGGAGGTAGAAGATCGGCGCTTCCCGCATCTGCTTGTCGACGCCGGATTCGAACCCCAGCCCTTCGCAGACCGAATAGGCGGTCGATAGCGGCAGGATGGAGGCGGAAAAAATCGAGGCGTTGAACAGGCCCGCGCTGAACAGCAGGAACGCATATTGGCCGAACGGCTTGAGGCCCAGTGCGGCCTCCGAGGCATCCTGAATGTCTTTCGGCGCCACGCTGTAAATGGCTCCCGCGCAGGCCACGATGATGAAGAACGCAATCACGTCCGTCATGATGCAGCCGACGATCACTTCCACACGCGAGGCGGCGTACTCCTTGGCGGTGATCCCTTTTTCCACCACCGCCGATTGCAGGTAAAACTGCATCCACGGCGCGATGGTGGTGCCCACCATGCCGATCAGCATGTAGATATAGTCGCGGTCCAGCAGCAGCACCGGCTTGACGCTGTAGATTGCGGCCTGCTTCCAGTCCGGTCTCACCAGAATGCCGGAGACGATGTATGCTCCGTACAGAATGCACGCGAAGAGAAATATCTTCTCCACGCTGCGGTAATTTCCCTTCACCACCAGAAACCAGACAGCCACGGCGGAAAGCGGCACGGAGATGTACCGGCTGATGTGGAATAACTCGAGCGAGCTGGCGACGCCGGCGAACTCCGCCACCACGTTGGTGAAATTCGTGATAACCAGCAAGGTCATCATAATGAACGTAATCCGCAGGCCGAATTCCTCGCGGATGAGATCCGACAGCCCCTTGCCGGTCACCGCGCCCATGCGCGAGCACATTTCCTGGGTGATAATCAACACCAGCGTGATGGGCAGCAGCGTCCACAGCGGCAGGTAACCCCAGCGGGCGCCTGCGGCGGAATAGGTATAAATGCCGCCGGAATCGTTATCCACCATGGCCGTGATGAACCCCGGCCCAATGACGGCAAAGAATATGAGAATGTGGTAGCGGAAACGGCCGAACAGTCGTCCCATCCTACTTCTGCCTCAGCACGGAAATGATGTCGTCGGCCGTGATCACGCCGGCCAGTTTGCCTTCGTCGTCCACCACGGGCAACGTCAGAAGGTTGTACTTGTCGAACTGCTCGGTGACGCGGTCCTGGGTTTCCTCGACCGAGGCTTGAATCAGAGGATCGCTGGCCAGCTCTTGCAATCGCGAGTCGGCGGGGGCCACGAACAACCGCGCCAGCGGGATGGCGGCCACCAGGCGGTCCCGCGCGTCCACCAGGAAAATCGTGTTGAGCTGCTCCAGCAGGTCCTCGTTGGCGCGCAGCGCCACCAGCGCCTCGGCCACGGAAGCCGCCTCGGGAAGCGCCACGTACTCGGTGTTCATCATGCCGCCGGCGGTGTCTTCCTCGAATTCGAGCAGTTCCTCGACCTCGGTCTTCGGCTCCGCCTCCATTTCGCCCAGGATCTCTTCGCTGGTTTCGTCCTGCAGCTCGGAAAGGGCGTCGGCGGCTTCGTCGGGCGCCATCTCCTCGACAATGTCGGCCGCCTTTTCCGGTTCGAGCGATTCCAGAATCGCCGCCTGCATTTTGGGCTCGATTTCCGAAAGCGCGTCGGCGGCCACCTCGCTATCGATGGTTTCGAAAATCGCCTCGCGCTCGGCCGGACCCAGTTCCTCGACGATATCGGCCAGGTCCGCCGGATGCAGCTCTTCCAGCCGGTCATAACTGATGGCCAACCGCAGCCGCCGCAGCGGATCGGATTCCACCACGTTGCACAGATCCCAGCGGATGGAATTCGGCGGAATGGGCTCCTGCAGGCGCCGGATCCAGCGCCCCGGCATGCTGCCTTGCAGCAGGCGGCGCACCACGCTGCGCAGCCCCACGTCCACTTCCACCACGTGCACGGCGGTTCGGCCACCCTCCCGGCGGATCTCCATGGTGAGGTCGTTCACCCGCACCACCTTGCGGCCGGTCACGTCGATGATCTGCTGGTCCAGCAGGTCGCGGGCGATGCGCAGGATGCAATCGTCCTCGTGATAGGGAACAAGCTGTTCGTCGCTGAGGCGGATTCCGGCTTCGCGGCTGATTTCGGCGACCTGGTCGTAGCGCACGGTCAGCCATGCGTCGCCTCCGCCGACCAGGTAACGGTCGAGGCGGGAAGGGTGATCGCGGGGAACCAGCGCGGCGTCCTTGACACGCCCGATGCGGCTGCCCTTCAGGTCGAGCACCGGCATGCCCATCAGCTCGGTAAAGAACAGCAGATTGTCCGCCATCGAAGTCACCGGCGCGCCGTCGGCACAGCCCGAGCGTGGTTGCATGCTTCGATGTCGCTCGTTCGGATGCGCTCTACACGGCTTTTGCTCTGACGCCATTCCCAATATGGCGCATCCCCGCGCGGAACTGCAAGGAAAAAATCGAAAGTCGGAGCCGCGACCGTCAGGGAGCGGTTGGTACGGTTACTTCTGACGGTCCCTCCCGGCTCAATCCAGCTTGGCCGGCGTGTACCTGGGCGTCATCAGGTGCACGATGATGAGCGCCACGAAGTAGCTCGATCCGCAGACCGCGAACACCGGAATATAGCTGTGGGTCCATTCCACCACGTAGCCGGTGAAGGTATGGAACAGGACGCCGCCAACGGCGCCGACCAATCCGCCGATTCCCACCACGCTCCCCACGGCCGCCTTGGGAAACAGGTCCGACACCACCGTGAACAGGTTGGCCGCCCACCCCTGATGGCCCGCCATGGCCAGCCCCGTCAACCCCACTACCACCCACAGGTTCTTCGCAAACGGAGCATAGAGCACCGGCAGGACGGCCACCGCGCACACCAGAAGGGCGCTCTTGCGCGCCACGTTTAGACTCCTGCCGCCCTTCAGCATGGCTCCGGAAAGGTAGCCGCCACCCACGCTGCCGATGGCGGACAGGCCGAAGGCCACCGCCACCGGCCACTGGTTGTGACGAATATCCAGATGAAACGTCTCCTGCAAGTAGCCCGCCAGCCAAAACGTGTAGAACCACCAGATGGGATCGCTCATGAACTTGGCGATGGCGAACACCCAGGTTTCCTTGCAAGGCAGCAGGCGGACCCAGGGGATCTTTTCCAGGCTCTCTCCGGGATCGCTTTCAATGTACGCCAGTTCGGCCGCCGAAACCGAACGATGGTTCCTCGGCTTGTCATACATCAGCAGCCAGAACGCCAGCCAGATAAAACCGGTGGCGCCGGCGGCGACGAAGGCGCCGCGCCAGGTCAAAGCCGCCGCCAGCAGCGGCACCAGCAGAGGGGCCGCCACGTTGCCGATGTTGGCGCCGGAATTGAAAATACCAGTCGCCAGCGCCCGCTCCCCCTTGGGGAACCACTCCGCCACGGTCTTGATACACGCGGGAAAGTTGGCAGCCTCTCCAATACCTAGAAAGAACATCGCGATGCCGAACGTCAGCACCGAACTGGCCGCGCCGGGCGACATGGCGGCGACGCTCCACACCACGATGGCGATGGCGAGCCCCTTGCGCGTGCCCACCCGGTCCGTGAACCATCCCGCCACCCCCAGCCCAATCGCGTATGCGACCGTGAACGAAACCAGGATATGCGAATACTGGATGGCGTTCCAGCCGATCTCGTGCTGCAGCGTATCCTTCAGGAAACCCAGCACGCCGCGGTCGACGTAGGCAATCACCGTGGCGAAGAAGAGCAGCGCGCAGATATACCAGCGATAGTGCGACGCCAATGGGCGGACTTGACCGGGTGGCATAAGGACTGATTATAGCCCCCTGCAAGCGGCCGGCAAGTGGCACTGCCCGTCCCGCCTGCGGGCGTGCGACGCAGAAATGGCGAAACTCTCGATTCCTACAAAGCCACCCGGTTCCCACGCTTAAGTCGCACACCCGCCCGCCCGCGGGCGTATGTTTTCACGCCGCCACTCGCTCCGCCGGCAGCGGTTTCACGCGCGCCAGGTGCAGCCTCTCGAGCGCGCGAATCACCGGCCAGGCCGGGTCGATTTCATGCCACCGCCAGGCGAACCGCGCCGAGGTCGGAAACTGGTGGTGGTTGTTGTGCAGCCCTTCGCCCGCCGTCAGCATGGCGATCGATTTGAGGTTGGTGGCTTTGTTGTCGAAGTTGCGGTAGCCCACCCAGTGGCAGACGCTGTTGACCGAGGAATTCAGCAGCACGTACAGCACCGCATGCGTGACCCAGGCCGCCAGGCCCCACCACACGCCGAACATCAGCATGAAGATGGCGATGCCGCCCAGCGCCGAGTAGTGCATGAAGGGCAGTTTGTCGATCGCATCGTTCTTCCAGTCCGGAGTGTACTTGCGCACCACGGCCGCGTCCTTGGTCACCTTGCGATACAGGAAGTAATTGCCGAACAGCACCGTCCACAATCCGTAAATATACGGGCTGTGCGGATCGCCTGCCGCGTCGGAAAAATGATGATGCTTGCGGTGCACGGCGGCCCACTCGCGCGGCACCATCCCGGTGAACAGGCTCAGCTCCAGGTGCATCAGCAGGCCAACCACCGGGTGCAGTTCCAACCCGCGATGGGTTTTCGCCCGGTGCAGATAGATTGTCGTGCAGAAGACAGACACTTGCAGGATCACGAGAGTGATCGCCAACATCCACAGAATGCTCATTGTTTTCCCAGTCCCTCGATTGTGCGGGGATTCGATTCTCTTGGGTGCGCCGCGCGGAAATTATCCGGCCGGACTCAAAATAGTCGTTGCGTCAATCATAGCAGACCGGGCGCGCGCGCGATGATACAATTCCAGCGGAGAACCAGCAAAATTGCGCTTTGTAACGATTCAACGGGACGGCGATACGGAACCCGGAGTCCTTTTCGACGGTCGGGTAATCCCGATTAAGGGCTGCGGCTTGTCCAGCGTGCTCGAGGTGATTGCAGGGGGCGCCGATGCCCAAACCCAAGTGCGGCGCTGGATCGGCGGCGCCGCTTCGAGCCAGGGCCTGGACCCGGCCGGCCTCATCTTCGCCGCTCCCATTCCGTGCCCGCCCAAGCTGATCTGCATCGGCCTCAACTACCGCGACCACGCCGCCGAATCGAGGCTCGCCATCCCGGAAGTGCCCACCATGTTTGCCAAGTTTTCGACGGCGGTGATCGGCCCCGGCCAGCCCATCGTGCTGCCGAAGAACTCCGCCAAGCCGGATTACGAGGCCGAGTTCGCGGTGGTGATCGGCCGCCGCGGGCGCCACGTTGCCGAAGACGACTGGCGCGATTACGTCTTCGGCTATACCATTCTCAACGACGTCAGCGCCCGCGATTTTCAGATGGCCACGTCGCAGTGGATGATCGGCAAAACGTTCGACACCTTCGCTCCCTTCGGCCCCGCCATCGTCACCGCCGACGAGATCGCCGACCCGCACAACCTCCGCATTTCGCTCACCCTCAACGGCGAAACCATGCAGGATTCCAATACCAGTAACCTGATCTTCAAGCTGCCCCAGCTCATTGCCTATCTATCGAGCGTGTTCACCCTGGAGCCGGGCGACGTGATCGCCACCGGCACGCCCGCCGGCGTCGGCTTCGCCCGCAAACCGCCGCGCTGGCTCCGGCCCGGAGATGAGGTGCGCATTCGGATCGAAGGCCTCGGCGAGCTGGTGAACCCGGTCGTCGCCGAGCGGTAAACGCTCGGGAGGAAGCAGCCCACGCGATCCGCGCCGATCGGCTACTCTGAGAGGGAACGCTCAGGTTCTGACCTAACCGACCAATGCGAGTCCTTTATATTCACTCGACGTTAGTGCCACCTCCGGCCGACCCGCATACCGATCGTTTTTTCTTGCTTTCGGAGGAACTGGAAGGCGACGTTCTGCAGTCGGTATGGTTCCGCACGCCGGAAGAGGTTGAAGCGGAGTTCGGCCCGGGTTCCTTCCCGGTTTATGTGTCGGGCCGATTCCGCTATCACTGGTTTCTGGGGTTATTCCCGGATGGGCGGATCCGGCCTCGCCTGGCGCAGTACTGGTTTTATATTCGTAAGGGCATGGAACTCCACCGGGAGCGGGCCTTCGATTGCATAATCGCTTATGCCCACATGACGACGGGGCTCGTGGCGGCGTGGCTGAAGCTGCTGACGGGCGCGAAGCTGATCGTCGAGCTGGCGACCGACCCGAAACTGGCCTACCTGGTCGAACGGCCCCGGCCGACCGTGCGCGACCGGTTGATGAAGCTCTATTCCGACGTGTGTCTCCACCTGTCGCTCTGGGCGGCCGACCGGGTGCATCTTCTCAACGCGGGTCAACTGGCGGCCTATCGGCTGCTCCGCAAAGTCAAGACCTCGGTGTTTCACGAGTTCGTGCTGGTATCGACGATCCAGGCTCACACCGAAGGGGGAGAGCGGTACGTGGTGATGGTGGGGTCGCCCTGGTACCTGAAGGGGGCGGACCGGCTGATCGAAGCGTTCCAGCGGCTGGCTCCCGATTTTCCGGATGTCAAACTCAAGATCGTCGGCTGGTACCTGAAGAAGGACCGCGAGCAGTTGGAGGCGTTGGCGGGAGACTCGAAGCAGATCGAACTGGTGCGGGCGGCGCCGAACCCGGACACCTTGCGGATCATCAGTGGCTGCCTGGTGTTGGTACACCCGTCGCGTTGCGAAGGGGGCCCCAGGACGGTGATTGAGGGGATGGCGGCGAGCGTTCCGGTGATCGGTTCGGACGTGGGCTGGATCCCCGATTTGATCCGCCAGGGGGAAAACGGGTTTGTGGTGCCGGGAGGCAACGTCCGGGAGTTGGAAGCGCGGCTCCGCGAGCTGCTGGCCGATCCGGAGTTGCGGCGCCGGATGGGAGCGAAGGGTTACGAGTTGGCGCACACGCAACTGACCGAGCGGGTCTACGTGGAAAGATTCGTCGCGATGGTTGCGGCCACCGTGCGAGGCGGCCCATGAGCCCGGACGGGGGGCACTCGGTTCGCAGCCTGGACAAGGCGGTGGCGGGAGGGCTGGCTTGGGCCGCGGGCGCTAAATCAGCGACGCAGTTTCTCATCTGGGCATCCACCCTGGTCGTGGCGCGTCTCATTTCGCCATACGACTTTGGCTTGGTCAGCATGGCCGGTTACATCGGTTTGATCGCTACCGCTCTGGCAGAGTTCGGCATGGGCCAGGCCGTGTTGCAAATGCCGGAGCTGGAGGCCCGCACGGTGGCGCAATTGAACACGAGCTGCGCGGCGATCTGCCTGGCGATCTACGGCCTGCTGGTTTTGGCCGCGCCGTGGATCGCGGTGTTTTTCAAGTCCGGCCAGCTCAGGATGCTGGTAATCGTCAACAGCCTTGGGTTGGTACTCACGGGGTTTCAATCGGTGCCGACGGGGCTTTTGGAAAGGGACCTCGACTACCGGCGGCTCTCGGTGTGCGAATCGGGCACAATTCTGGTGCAGGCCCTGGTCACGGTGGGATGCGCGCTGGCCGGATTCGCGTACTGGTCGCTGGTGGTGGGCGCGCTTGCCGGGAGAATGGCGGGAACCGCGCTTACGTACTACTGGAAGCCGGTTCCGTTCGCCCTGCCGCGGTGGAAGCAGATCCAGGCGCCGCTGCGCCTCGGGACGCATATGACGATCGGCAGAATTGCGATGTGGGCGTACGGGGTATCGGACGGAGTGATCGTCGGGCGAATGCTGGGCGGAGCGGCGCTCGGCGCCTACCAGATGGCGATGGCGCTGGCCAGTGCGCCGGCCGAGAAGATCGGGCTGCTGGTGATGCGGGTGACCGGCCCGCTATTTGCGCGGGTGCAGAAGGACGAGGAACTGGTGCGCCGCTATTTCCGGATCATCAGCGAGTCGGTATCGCTGAGCGTTTTCCCGTTGCTGATCGGACTGGCGGTGGTCGCGCCGGAGGCGGTGCGGGTGTTGCTGGGGAAAGAATGGAGCGCAGCCGTGGGTCCGATCCGGTGGCTGGCCGTTTTCATGTGCGCCCGAACGCTGTCCACATTGTTCAGCCAGGTGCTCACATCGCTTCGCTACACCCGTTTCAACATGTTCGTTTCGCTGGTCAGCTTCGTGGTGATGCCAGTGGCGTTCCTGGTGGCTTCCCGCCGGGGCACCAGTGCAGTGGCCGCCAGTTGGCTGATTCTGTGCCCGGTGACGGTGCTTCCGTTTGCGGTGAAGTTACTCCGCGCCATCGGATTGCGCTATCGGGACTATCTGGGCGTGTTGCTGCCGGCGCTGGCCGGTTGCGTGGTGATGGTGGCCGCGGTTCTGGCAGTCCGCACCTGGCTTGGGAGCGATCGCATGCCGGTTGCGGCCAGACTGTCGGTTGAGGTGGCCGTGGGCGGAGCGGCCTATCTCGGATTCGAGTGGATCTTTTATCGCGAGAAGCTGAACCGGTACATCCATTTTCTTTTGGGGCTGCGCCGGGGGCGTGCGGTATTGGGTGAAGGCGAATTGTAAGAGCCGCCGACGGCGCGAGCCGGGCGGTTGTCAGATAGCGGATTAATCGGGAACCGGGAGGCCGGCAAATTCGTACTGGGTGGTGATGCCGACGAGCCTGTTTGCCGATGTGCGCTATGCCGGCCGGACCCTCGCGAAGTCTCCGGTCTTCTGTTTCATCGCCATCCTCTCTCTGGCGTTGGGCATCGGCGCCAACGCCGGGATCTTCACGCTGCTCGACCAGGTGCTGCTGCACCTGCTTCCGGTGGAGCAGCCGCAGCGGCTGGCGCAACTGGTGGAGCATGGCAACTGGTACGGCTCCAACAACGGCATGAACGCGCTCTCCTATCCGATGTACGAGGATCTGCGCAGGCAGAACGAGGTTTTCAGTGGGATGTTCTGCGTCTATTCGACCGACTTCAGCGCCAGCTTCGAGGGACGCAACGAGCGGGTGGCGGGCGAGCTGGTTTCGGGCACGTATTTTCCGGTGCTGGGTGTGCGGCCGGCGCTGGGCCGGCTCTTCACTCCCGAAGACGACCGGACTCCCAGCGGCGCGCCTCTGGCGGTGCTCGCGTACAGCTATTGGCAAAGCCGGTTCGGCGGCGATCCGTCGGTGGTCGGCAAACAGATCCTGGTGCGGGACCATCGGCTGACCATCGTGGGCGTGGCGGAGCGGAAATTCGAGGGCGTCCAGGCGCTGTTTCAGGCGCAGATGTTCGTGCCGGTGGCGATGGCCGGCGAGATGACGGACAAGGACAAACCGCTCGAGGACCGGCGGCACCGCTGGGTGCAGGTGTTCGGCCGGATGAAGCCGGGCGTGGATCTGAAGCAAGTGAAGGCGTCGCTGGCTCCGCTTTTCCATCGCACGCTGGAGATGGAGGTCCGGCAAAAGGAATTCGCTCACACCACGCCGTACACGCGGCAGCAGTTTCTGAAAGTGACGCTCAATGCGATGCCGGGCGGGCGCGGGCAGGACGTGGTGCGGCAGTTTCTGGAGGCGCCGCTGTGGGCGATGATGGCGATGGTCGGGCTGGTGCTGCTGATCGCCTGTGCCAACGTGGCGAACCTGATGATCGCGCGGGCGTCGTCGCGGCAGAAGGAGATCGCGGTACGGCTGGCGCTCGGCGCGGGGCGCGCGCGCATCGTCCGCCAGCTTCTGGTGGAGGGCCTGCTGCTGGCATTGGCCGGCGGCCTGCTGGGGCTGCTCATTTCGCCCTGGGCCATGCGGCTGCTGATCGGCATCATGCCGGAGACCGATCCGCCGCTGCGGTTCTCGATGGATCCGAACCTGCGCCTGGTGTTTTTCACGATGGCGGTTTCGCTGCTGACGGCGGTGATCTTCGGCCTCGCGCCGGCGCTGCAGGCGGCCCGGCCAAATATCGCGCCGGTGCTGAAAGACCAGGCGGGAGCGGTGGTGGGAGGCGGGCAGGCTCTCTGGCGCAAGATGCTGGTGGTGGCGCAGGTGAGCCTTTCGCTGCTGCTGCTGATCGCAGCCGGCCTCTTCGGGCGCAGCCTGCAAAACCTGAAAAGCCTCAATCCCGGATTCGAAGTGAGCAACCTGCTCAGTTTTCAGGTGGACCCCACCTTGAACGGCTACAATCCGGAGCGCGCCAAGCTTTTCTACCGGCAACTGCAGGACTCGCTGGCGGCGCTTCCCAGCGCCAGCGCGGCGGCCCTGTGCGTGGTTCCGCCACTCGATTTCGACGAATGGGACAGCACGGTAACGGTGGAAGGCTATATCGCCAAACCGGGCGAGGACATGAATCCGCGCGTGAATCACATCTCACCCGGATATTTCGCTGCGCTGAAGATTCCGCTCTATCAGGGGCGGGATTTCACGGAGCTTGACACACTGGGTGCGCCGAAAGTGGCCATCGTCAACGAAAAATTCGCCCGGCACTATTTCGGCGGGCGCGGCGCACTGGGGCGGCATCTCGGGATGGGCGGCGACCCCGGCACGAAGACCGATCTCGAGATCGTCGGCGTGGTGCGCGACACCAAGTACAGCCGCATGAACGAGGAGATGCAGCGCCAGGTTTACTTCCCCTATCTCGAGCACGAATGGGCCTCGCGGATGACGGGCTACGTGCGCACGCCGCTCCAACCCGCGCAGATGTTCCCGATGATCCGCGCGGCGGTGCGCAAGCTGGATGCGAACCTGCCGGTATCGCAGATGAAGACGGTGGAGAAACAGCGGGACGATTCGCTGAGCGTGGAGCGCCTGTCGGCGGCGCTCTCGAGCGCATTCGGTGTGCTGGCCACTATCCTGGCCGCCATCGGGATCTATGGCGTGATGGCGTTCCTGGTAGGGCGGCGGACGCGTGAAATCGGCATCCGCATGGCCTTGGGCGCGTCGGCGCGGGACGTGCTATGGCTGGTGATGCGGGAGGTGCTGCTGCTGGCCGGTATAGGCGTGGCGATCGGGCTGCCCGTCGCGCTGGCGGTGACCCTGCTGCTGCGGAGCCAGCTCTACGGGATTGCCCCGCACGACCCCGCGATTGCCATCGGGGCCACCCTCGGGCTGGTGGCCGTGGCCGCACTGTCCGGCTACCTGCCGGCCCGCCGCGCGACGCGGGTGGATCCGTTGACCGCGCTACGATACGAGTGAGCCGTTAGGCGATTGTGGGGCGGACGCCCCGTCCGCGGCCGGCCCCTTGCCGGTTTTTCGCGAGCGCCAACCGCTTGGTTCTTCGGCCAGACAGCGGCGTCCGTGGCGTACGTGCGGACCTGGGGTCCGCCCCACGGCCTCTGCGACAGTCGAGTGTCGCGGGGAAATGCCGGCTAAACGAATTGCCCGCCCCATCGTCAAATAACAGTGCGGTCTCCGGGCGGCAAAGACGGCCGCGTCCAAGTTGAGGAGATGTCCATAATGCGGAAAGCCATCATCCGGATCGGCCTGGCGCTCTCGTTCGCTGGCGCTATCCTGGCGCAGAAGCCGGCGGACAGTCCGGCGTTCGAGGTCGCGTCCGTAAAGGCGGCCGCGCCTCCAGCCCCCGGACGATTGATGGTGGGAATGCGCGGCGGCCCGGGCACGCCGGACCCCGGCCAGGTAACCTTTACCAATGTCACCCAGCGGATGCTGATCGCGCGAGCCTATGGCGTGCAGGACTACCAGATCTCGGGCCCAGGCTGGCTCGAAAGCGAGCGCTACGACATCGTCGCCAAAGTGCCGAAAGGCGCCACCAAGGAACAGTTCCTGGTGATGATCCAGAACCTGCTGGCGGAACGCTTCAAGCTGACCCTCCATCATGAAACCAGGGAACTGCCGCAGTACACGCTGGTGGTGGCGAAGAATGGGCCGAAGCTGAAGGAATCGGCTCCGCCACCGGCCACCGACGACGCGGCGGCCAAGGATGGCGCCGGGCCGCCGGAGGGCGGCCCGCCTCCGGGGCCGGGTCCCGGGATAGGTCCACCACCAGGTCCGCCGCCCGCGTTCCTGCCACTGAGCAAAGATGGTTTTCCGAAGTTGCCACCCGGCATGGGACGCGGCGGCGTGATGATTCTGATGAGTAACGGGCGCGCCCGGATGATCGGCGCCGGCCAGCCCATTTCCAAGCTCGCCGACGCCTTGGCGCGGCAGTTGGGTCGCCCGGTGACGGACAAAACCGGGCTGAAAGGCACTTACGATTTCACCTTGGATTTCGATCCGGAGGGCTCGGTGGGCGGGCGCGGCATGATGCCTCCGCCGCCCCCCGGAGGTGGCGGAGAAGGGCCCGGCGCCAATCCACCCGAAACCGAAGCCGCGGGCCTCTTCACCGCCCTTCAGGAACAGCTCGGACTCAAGCTGGAGCAGAAGAAAGGCCCCCTGGATCTGCTGGTGGTCGACCACTCCGAAAAGACGGCAGTGGAGAACTGACGGTTCCTCACATGGCGCTCCGGCGAGGCCCCGCTGGCGAGGCATGCCCCGCCCCTGGAGTGAGCGTTCGGCGGCCCCTCGCTCGGCCAACGCGATCACGGTGCCCTGTTACAAGGCCTGTTATCCTATGGTCCTCGGCTGTGGAAATGCCGCTTCGCCGAAGTCGACTTCGGAATTCAGGTTAAGCCCCCACCTTCTCCAGCAGCGCGGCGCGGCTGCGGCGCAGCGAGGGCGACTCCAACAGGGCGAATCCGGCGTCGCGGGCTGCCTGCAGTTCGGCGTCGAACACGGGAGCGGTGACGTGTCCCTTTGGTTCGGCGAAGAGCAGGCGCGCTCCGGGCTTCGAGGCCTGCGCCACCTCGCGAAAAAACGGAGCGGCGGCCGGCAGTTCATGCACCATGAAGAACGCCAGCGTGAAGTCCACCGCCCCCGCCAGATCGGCGATACCCAGCGAATCGGGCGCCGCCAGGCGCGTGTCCAGGCGGTCGAGAACGCCGGCTTTGGCCGCCCTGCGCCGGAGCCTGTCGAGCATGCGCGGCTGAATTTCCACCGCGATCACCCGGCCCGAGCTGCCAACCAGCCGCGCCAGTTCCAGGGTGAAGAAGCCCATTCCAGGGCCGGGTTCGAGCACGGTCATCCCCGGCCGGACGTGCACCCTCAGCACTTTGGCAGGTTGATATTCGATACGCCGCAAAGGACTTGCTAACAGGTAGCCAAGCCACCAGGGGCAGACGTGATGAGGTTTCACAGGAGCCGGAGCGGTCTGGGACTGATCCGGCGGCGGCGCGGAATTCTGCATGCTTACTCCTCAGAATACGGCGGAAGCAGCATCCGGGTTCCGGTTACGGACAGCGAAGTTCGAAATCCAGCGTTGCGGCTACGCTGCCTGTTTCAACCGCGTTCGGCGCGAAATGCCATTGCTTCGCGGCTTCGACGGCACTTGGTTTCAACAGCGGATGACCCGAGACGGCCGACACATCGCGGACCTCGCCCGTGGGCGGGTCAACCGTCAGTTGCAATTCGACCTTGCCGTAAATCCTTGCCGCCTCTGCCAAAGGCGGATACTGCGGAGGGACAAAACGCCTGAACTGGTAGCTCTGCGCGTTCAAGAGTTGGGGAACATAATCTCGATGGGCTTCCGCTTCGCTTAGTGGCCCGCGATAGCTCGCCAACAAGGATCGGAAACTTGAAGGCCGCCCGGTCAGCAGCATTCCTTGCCACGCCGCTGCCAATCCAGCCTCGTACCTGCCGGAGATCAGTTCTGGAACCAGCTTCTCGCCCGCCGCCTGCATAGCTTGGTCCTCATGCTCGGTGCGGTCATGAAATATGTCTTTCTCGCCGAACACTGGATCGGTGATGTTCCCGGCGAGGTTCCATAAGTCCGCAATCTCGGGATCGGCCACCTTCATCTTCTCCAGGTTCACGCTCTCGGCGATCGGTATCCCCAACGAGATGACTGACCCGCCGCATTGAGCAACGATACCGAAGCTTATCGCTTCGAGATGGCCATCCCTTTGGGCGTATTTCCTCAGTGCAGCGCGGAGTGAACCCGGCTTGACCGCGCATGGATTGGTATGTCCAAGCAGTTGGGCGGGACTCTTGTCGTGCAGTCTCACCTCTGCCGCCTGAACGACAATTCGAGGGCAATAAACATTGGTAGGGGCAATCCGAACGTAGCGAACCAGGGAGTCCGCACCCTCCTGCTTGACGTCGATCAAGCGGTAGTAGAACGCTGGACCATTGTCCGAGAAGAACACGGATACAACGTAGAATCCCGATGGCTTGGGCGCCTCCGCTCCCCGCGCCAGAATCGCCAGGATCCCGGTGATCAGTATGCGCTGAAGCATATCGCCTCAAGTGTACAGCCTTTATTCAGGCCTGCCCAACTGTGGCTGGCCCTGGCGCCCACGGAACCGCCATCCGGGTTCCGGCTTAGAAACGCTCCTGGAGGTCGAGCGTCAGCGTGAATGGTCCCGAATCCCTGCCGCATACCATAGAAATCGGTCGGTTTCTGATGACACCCTCGCGGAGAGTGGCGCCCGCAAGCGCACTGGCTTCCAGCCGATATTGAGAGCTAACAAGGCACGACAGTTCAGCACGACCATCGGGGCCTGTTTTGGCGAACTCGGTGAAGACGCCGTTGAGGCGAGCATTGATGAAGGCTCCGTTGACTCCGCTGCCATCGGGCTTCAGCACCTTGACTGTGACACGGTTAACTCCGGGAGGCGCGGGCAACCGGAGCATCAAGCCCGTCCGCCTTTCTCCAATGCCGAACCTGAGCACAGCAGCCCCAGACGGGGATGTGGAATCCGGATAGTAGACCATCGGATACCGGCATCTCTCGGAGGACGGATGATCGGTACCGTATGACAGGCGCACGTCAGCGCCTGGTATGCCATCGAGCACAAACTCTCCCTTGGCGTCGGTCTCGGCCCTGATCGTAACAGGGTACTCGGCGGCAGACGTGTTCAGAACCTCGAGTTCTATAGGGATGTGAGGAGCCGGCTGTCCTTCGTGGTCGAGAACGGCACCTTGGAGTTCGGATGTCGTCTGCAGAGGGACATCCTGGGAACCGCAGCCAAGCTCAGGGACAATAAGTATCGTATTCGGCTGAACCGGCACAAACGGCGCCAATTCGGCCCAGACGCTGTAGACTCCAGGCGGGGCCTCGGCCAGAGCGAATGTGCCGTCCGCGCGGGTGGTCGTTCGAAGAGTCGTCTCGTTATTGGTGACCGTAACCCGCGCGCCCCCCAGTTGCGGACCATTCAATTCTGGCCACCCTCGATATGGCGCGAGATAGACCCGCCCGAACACCCGCGGCAGGGCTTGTCCGGCGCGATAGGCGCGCAGCATGGCGTAGTCCATTTCGATATGCGGGAACCGATCTGCAGGCCGCGATCCCGAGCATTCCGGAGCCGAATAAATGACCGGCGGGTGTGCAGGATCTATGCCGGGTGGGAGTGGCTTGCCATTGAGTTTCCCGTGCGCCACGGTCATCGCGGCGGAGTCCCGCGGGAGCATGCCCTGGCGATGAGCGACAATCAGATATCGCTCACCCAGATGGTAGTCCTCATAGCAACTGGTAAAGCTGCCGGGATCCACCCAGACCTGTTTCGTTCCCGCAGGGATTCCTTTGAAGATTTCTTCGACGTCAAAGCGTACCAGTGTCGCTTGGACAAATGTTCCGGAGCCATCGTCATTGGTGTAAGATACGCGGCCGAGAAAGATCGCGTCCGCCCCGATATAGGCGCAAGCCGGCTTCGGGGCACGACAGCTACAGGGCCAGGCCGGCGGCGCGACAGCCGCCATCAGAATTAGGATCAACAGCCTTCGAGCCACATCCATTAGAATCCTGGTACCTTATGGAAGTTCCCGTCATCCCGGTCAGGGCTCATGCCGGCTACCTTTTCCTCGCCTCCGCGTAAACCTTTGCTGCGCCATCCCGGTCTATATTAACGAATGGAGACGACGCTGGCGGCGGAACCGGTTCCGGTGACGGCAATCGCCGCGGGGGAACTCGCGGATTTCGATGCCGTGGTGCGCGATCACCAGCCGGCCGTGTTCCGGTTTCTGTTGTCCTCATTGCGCGAACGCGAGCCGGCCGAGAACCTGACGCAGGAGTGCTTTTTGCGCGCCTATCAGGCGCGGGGCAAGTTTCGCGGCGAAGCGAGTGTGCGCACCTGGCTGATGCGCATCGCGGTGAATTTGTTGAACGACCACCGCAAGAGCGCTCGCCTGCGCTTCTGGCGGCGGGCCGCGCAAACCAGCCTGGACGTGGTCTTCACCGGCGACTGGCTGGCCGACCGGCGCAGTTCGCCGGAAGCCGAGGCGTCGGCGCGCGAGCAGGTGAGGGTGGTTTGGCGGGCCGCGGCGGCGCTCTCGGAGCGGCAGCGAACCGTGTTTCTGCTGCGCTTCGTGGAGGAAATGGAGATCAAGGAAATCGCCGCGGCCGTGGGCTTGCAGGAAGGCACCGTCAAGGCGCACCTGTTTCGCGCGGTGGAAGCGGTGCGGAAGAAACTGAGGGAGACGCCATGAGCGGGCACTTGTCGTCGGTCGAGATACCGGAATGGCTGGCCGGGATTCGCCCGTCCGGTGCGGAACGGCACCTGGCGGAGTGCGCCGTTTGCGCGGCCGAACTGGAG
>JBAVIH010000552.1:0-10760 GCA_049686695.1 Bryobacteraceae bacterium
CGTGACCCTCCCGTTGGTCGGGACCGAGACATACACTTGGTTCGGGTGGATACCGCGCCCCCGAGTTACATTTTCATTTGGCCCAAACGAGACCGGTTTGGGTTACATCGTTAAATGGCTTGACACGCGTACTCGAACGCGGAAACATTCCCGAACGACCGTGCGGCAGCGGCCGTCGCCGAACCGAAAAACGGCCAGGGCGACCTTGCCGCCATCCGGCCCATGATAAGCTGTGAGTGCTGTGTCGCCATTCCCGCCACCCTCCGTGCCTCCCGCCACCGCCGAGTACACGAATTCGGTGCAGCCGCCGAAACCTGGCGCGCCGCCGGTGCAGTCGGCTTATCGTTTCCACCGATCGAGCGACGGAAAGACGCGCGTCGATTCCGGCACCACGTCGATGATCTCGAACCCCGCGGCCGGACACACCATCCTGCTGGACCACGTGAAGAAGACGGCGCTGGTGACGCCAACGCCTCCGCCCGCGCCCCAGGCGCCCGCTCCGCAGATGCCGCAGGCCAGCGCTCCGGCGCCGCCGGGCGCGGCGCCTCAGCCGCCTGGCGTCCACGTGCAAGACTTGGGTAAGAGCGTCTTCCAGGGTCATGAGGTGGAGGGCAAGCGTTACGTAATTCAGCCGCCGGCTCCGCCCCAGACGCCCGGCATGCCGAAAGGCCCGCAACTGCCGGGAATGCCGAAGGCCCCGAAGATGGCGGGGATGCCAAAAGCGCCGCAACTGCCGGGAATGCCGAAGGCACCCCAGATGCCGGGAATGCCGAAGGCCCCGCAGATGCCGGGCTCGCCGCCTCTGCCGAAAGCGCCGGCCGCCCCCGGAGCGCCCTCAGCGCCGCAGGCCCCCGCGGCACCTCAAACGCCGAAAGCGCCGACCACGGTGGAAACCTGGACCAGCACGAAGATGCATCTGCCCATGCTGACCAAAATGCACGGCCCATCCGGACAGATGACGCAGGTGTGTCACAGCGCCGTTCCCGGTGAGCCGCATCCGGCAGCCTTTCAGATTCCGCCGGGATACAAAGTGATCATGCCGAAGGCGCCGGCTCTTCCGAAGGCACCGGCCGCGCCCAAGTTCTGACGGAATCGTGTCGCACCCGCGTTACGGCACCATCACGGTGAATTCGCCGGGCGTAACGAATTCGATCATCCCGCCCCACGTGCACGTCAACATCGAGATGTTGTCCAGCGTCGGCTGATTGCCCAGCATCACGGTCGCCGCGCCGGGAGTCCACGGGGAGGGCGTTACCGGAATGCAGGGCATCGGAGTGAGCACGCCCAGAGCCGCCGCGGTGGCGGCGGCTACCTCGGGGTTCGACGGCGACATGCACATCCCGAACGGCATTATGTTCACCATCGGAATGTGATCCATGATGTTGGCGTCGGGCACCTCGCTCGTCATTACACGGTTGATCGGCAGCACCACCAGCGAGCTTGGCGCCATCCCGAAACTGCACATCATGCTGGCTCCCATGCAGACTTGCATCGGCATTCGAATACCTCCTCGTCGCGCGCTCTACATTCTATCGAACCTGTGGCCGCCTTGGGGAGGATTCTCGCGCCGGCTGGGGCGCAGCCCATGGCGGCCTCAATCGACCGACGCGCCATCCCATTGGTGCTCCGGGTCGGGGTAGAACGTCATACCGGTATTGCACGCCACCAGCCATCCACCCGGAACCTTGGCTCGTGCCACCGAATAGCCGCCCGCATCCAGCCGCTCGAATTTCAGCTTGGCCTCTTGGGCGTCCGGTACGGCGGGCTGTTCCGCTTCCACCGGTTCTGGAGTGACCGCTGGCGCGACCGCCGGAACCACAGCCGGCGCGGCGGCCGGCGCCTTAGCGACCTCTTCGGTCCGCGTAGCGTCCAGGAATATTTCGCGCCGCACCGAATACGGTTCGCCCAGAAAAAGAAACTTCTCACGATCGTAATCGCTGCTGATCGATTCCACCAGCGCTCCGAAAGGTATGTTCACTTCCGGCCCGGCAAGCGGCGCCAGGGTCCGCGGGTGGAGCTTGATGGCATCGATTCTCTTGCTCAACGATATTTTGGCCAACTTACCTCCTTAGCACATCATCTCGCAAACACGCTGACCTGTCCCTGCGCCGGCGGGGCGTGCCCGGCCTTTACGCGGATCTCGCAAAAAAGGATGGCCCGTGCCGGCGCATGGGATCGAACCCGCAACCGCTTACTTCGCATCTTTCACGCAGCGGAATCCCACACTCAAACTCTTCCAACGCTCGGGGACCGCGGTCGCATCCCAGATCGCAGCGTCAACCAGTTGCTCCCAGGCGGATTCGCCCCGGATCATGAACCAGGCCTCGCCGGGCCTCAAAGGCGGCTCCAGGGACTTGAACGGACTCACGTTGGCGGGCGCCGTGCGCGGCGTGTCCACTAACTCCCAGGCGTTTCCGACCATGTTCAATGCGCCGTATGGGCTGGCGCCCGATGGAAAGCTGTCTACCGGCTGCAGTTCGCCTGTCCCATGGCCGGTATCCGTGTTGGCCCGCCCGCTGCCTTTTTCGTTGCCCCACGGATAGGTGCGGCCGTCGGTGCCACGCGCGGCCTTCTCCCACTCAAGGGCGGTCGGCAGCCGCTTGCCCGCCCACCTGGCGAATTCGCGCGCGTCGCCGATGGTCACCATCACCACCGGATGGTTCCGCGGCTTGGCCGCAAAATCCTCGGGAACCGGCCGTTTCGTCGCCTGGCAGAACCGGCCATACGCAGCGTTGCTCACTTCGGTCTTGTCTATGTAAAAGGCGGGAAGGGAAGACACTTCTTTCTTCTCCCCAAACCGGAATTCCCCTGCGGGCACCAACACCATTTCCCCGGTGGGAGTGGAGATGGTCTTGGCCAGTTCCACCGCCTGCGGTGTAGATGCGGGCTTGGGCTTGAGAGCGAAATATCCGCCAACCATCCCGATGATCAGCATCGCGGCCAAACCGGTCAGGAGCGTGGACCGGCGGATTCCCGCCGACGCGGGGGATGCCGGTTCGGCTGCTTGCGTCGCGCCGGAAAGCTCCGCGATCATGCGCTCCAGGTCGGCGATGATCGGAGCGAAGCCTTGCGGCCGTTCCGCGGCGGCCTTCGCGTTACAAGCCGCCACCAGTTGAATCACCGGCTGGGGCACTCCCGCGCTCTGCAATGGCGCCGGGTCCATGGGGACATTCAGAATGCTGTAGAAGATCCGGTCCACCGAATCCGCCACGAAGACTTTCTGCCCCGTCAGCAGTTCGAACATCAGAACCCCGAACGCGTAGACATCCACCTGGGAGGTGAGTTGCTCCCCCCGCACCTGTTCGGGCGCCATGTAGTAGGGCGTCCCCAGTACATAGCCCGGCTGCGTGCGCGAGAGATCTTCGCTCTTGGCGATTCCGAAATCCATCAGCTTGACCACGCCGGCGGCGTTGATGTGAACGTTCTCGGGCTTGATGTCGCGATGGATGATTCGATTCCGGTGAATGAAATCGAGAGCGCGGGCGATTTGCAGCGCGATCCGGAGTTTGCTGCACAGGTCGCCCGTATGGCCGTTCTTAATGGCGTGCCGCAGGTCCTCGCCCTGCAGGAACTCCATCACCATGAACAGGCCCTTCTCGGGGTCGATACCGAAATCGTAAATGCTGATGACGTTATCGTGGGACACCTTGGCGGCCGTGCGTGCTTCTGCCAGGAACCGGTCGCGGGCTTCGGGGTCTTGCGCCGCCGGCTCGACCAGAATCTTCACCGCCACGGTGCGGCCGATGACCGTGTCGAAAGACTTGTAGACGTGGGACATCCCTCCGCCGAGGAATTCCTGTAGTTCGTATTTGCCGAGCCGCGCGGGCAGTTCCATCACAGTGAGAGAGATCTTTCAGAAGCTCCGATCATTCGGGGCTTCCACGTACATGCGATTTTCGATACTATACCATAACAGCTTTCGGCGCGATGAGGCAGGATAGAAGGAGTGCGAGACGTGCAAGCGGCAGTGCCTTGGATTCGAGATACGCAAGGCGGCGCCTTCGGCCCGAAGCGCGAAAGAAAACAGCCCACGGCGCCAGCCGTGTGGCAGCCCGATGCCCTCCCAGCCCCGGAACGGGGCGGAACAACGATGGAGAGAAGACGAATGCGTACATTACTGAGCTTGGCCGCCGTTCTTGGCGTGACAGCGTGTGTGGCGCAACAGCCGCCGCCGGCGGAAGGCGCGCGGGAACTCTTTTTCGCCGGCGCCGCGCCCAAGGACGATTTGCCGCCGGTCCGCAAGCCCGCAGCGCCGGCCAAGGCCGCTCAGGCTACCGTGCCGCCCGCCGCGCAGCCTGGCCGGGCCGCGTCCGGTTCCGCGGTTGATCGCGCGGCGGCTTTGCGTGCGATGCACCTGGGGCTGCGCTATAACCTGCTGCTGGTGAGAGCGCGCGGAGAACGCGGCCAGCCGGTCGCGCCGGAACGTAACTTCCGCAAAGGCGATTGCGTGGCCATCGAACTCGAGGCGAACCGGTCCGGGTATCTGTACGTGCTGTCCAAACAGTCGGGCGGCGACTGGGTTCCGCTTTTCCCCACCCCGGAACTCTCCGATCAGAGCAATCGCATCGATCCCGGCCAGGTCATCCGGACGCCCAAGGGCGGCTGCTTCGAAATCGACGATCCGCCCGGGAAAGAGACACTGTTCGTGGTGCTGTCCAGGGACCCGCGGGATATTTACGAATTGTCCGATGGCATCAAGGGCCCCGGGGATCGGCCGCAGCCATCGTCCGGCCCGACGCAGATTGCCTCCGCCGGACGAATCAACTCCGCCGTGGACAAGGTGGCCGAGGAGTTTGGCACGCGCGACCTGCCGTTCAAGGAGGTTGTCAAACCGGCGGCCCAGCCGGCTCCGGTGCACAAGGCCGCCGCAAAACCGGCCGACAAGCCGGAACTCGAGCACGCCGTGTATGTGGTGAACGGTTCCACCAAACCGTCATCCACCCTGGTGACCAAAATCGAGATCCTCCACAACTGAGCGCACTCCGCTATGCTCCGTCGGCAGGAAGGCGATCAGTTCAGCCAGTCTTGCTCTTCGAGAGTGTCGGCCGCTGGCGGCGACAGGCCACAAAAGGCAATGGCCTGTCCTACTTGCCATGCGCCCCGTTATTTGTGGGTGCTTTTGCGGACTGGCGCCGGCAGGGGCGGAGGAGGAGGAGGCGGTGGTGGTGGTGGCGTAGGCGTAGGCCAGCCCGTGATCTTCGACGCGTCGGAAACCGCTGTCAATCCGAACGGGCTCCTAACGAAGGAATCCACGGTTCCCTCGAATTCCAGCACGGTTCCGACGTCGGCATCGTTCGGAAATTCGGTGGCCAGCTTGAGCACGATCTCGGCCTGGGCCGGAGCGATCACGCCAATCGTCAACGTATTCGGCTTGCCGGGTGGGTCGGACTTGATGAGCGTGCCCTTCAACTTGGGAAGCGGGCTGTTGCGCAGGGTGTCCGAGAAGTATTTGTCGCCGTCGGGACCTTCCAGCTTTTGCCGGATGCGGACCCACGCCGCCAGTTGCGGGTCGATGCGGCTGAGTTCCTCGTCCTGCTTGCGCAAGGCGATGGCCGCCGCCGATTCTATGTCGAATCCCGCCGGCGGAAACGGCGCCGCAGCAGCGGCGCTACGCAGTTGATCCAGGCCGCTCGAGTCGCCGTGGTACGAGGTGTACAGGCGTTCCAGAAGCGCGTCGAACTGACGCCGCATCCCGTCCGGCAGCGCGCCCGAATCCTGGTAAGCCGAGGCGCGCGCAAGCTGCCACAGCGCCGGCACCCGCTTCTCGGGTTGCTGCTCGGTCGCCAGCACGGTGCCCAACCAGGCCGAAATCTCGGCGGCAGTGGGGGCGATTTGCAGGCACTTCCGAAACTCCTCTTCGGCCTGCGTGTAATCGCTCCGCTGCCAGTAAATCCAGCCTAGCGTGCGGTGCGCCAACAGTTCGACGCCGCCGGCCGGTTTCGGATCGGCAAGCAATTGACCGCTAGCCTTCTCGCCCAAAGCCAATTGCTCGGGAGTCGCCTCCTTCTCTTCCGGCAGCAGCAGGGTGAACCAATACGCGCCAACCGGGTTGTCCGGTTGGGCTGCCAGCATCTCGCCGGCCACGCTCAGCGCGTGCGGGCCGTCTCCCAGCGCCTGATAGGCTGCGAGGTACAATTCCAGGCGAACCTGTCGAAACCCGCTGGTGGGATATTGGTTCTTCCACTGGTCGAGCAGCACCAGCCTTTTCTGAGGCGAGGTTTCGGCCCGGATATTCAGCACCAAGTCGTATTCCTTGCGGTCGGTCCAGTTGGCGGCGCTGACGCACATCGCCAGCAGCAGCGTGAGGGCGAGGGTTCTCATGGCTGCTTCACCTTGATTGTCTGCGTGGAGAGTGGCTTCACTTCCAGATCCTGCCGGTTGACCACTTTTCCTTCGTCCACGGTGCGGACTTCGTATTTTCCAGCGGGAAGTTTGAGCTTGGTGGGAAGCACTATCTGTTTGCCGGCGAATAACACCGGGGTCTTGTCGGCGAACCCATCGAACTGCACGTAACCGTACTCCTCGGGAGTACCGGGGCGGAGCCGCAGATTTCTGGTATCTTCCGTGGGGACCACCTCGAGGTGAAAGATGGCGGCGTTCACAGCTGCCACTTGCGCCGCTTCTGCCTGGTCCGGCGGCGCCGCCTCGGCGGTGGGAGCTTGCGCGGTGGTCTCCGCGGCGGCCGGGGCCGGGGCTGGCGCCGGTGCTGCGGCGACGGTCGAGACTATCAGAGCCGGCATGGGCACCTCCATCTTCAGCTCTTTCGTCCACCGCGTGATGTCAATCGACGTAGCTTGGAGGTGCCGCTTCCCGGCGTCCCAATCGGGAACCCCAAAGTGCATGCCGCTGAAGACTTCTTCGATGGGAGGTGGCTGGGGCACGCTTGCCTGAAGCTCGTTGCCGGCCTCGGGAGACACCACCGCAAGCTGTTTCAGCATCTGATCGGCGGTCTGGACGCCCTCGGAGGTTCCGCGGAGGCGCATAGCCTTGAGCAGCACGATGGCTTCCGGCATGCGGTCCTGTAACAGGTAGCTGTTGGCGCCTTGCAAAGCGGCATCCATCGCGAACGGGTCCGCCTTCAGGGCCTGTTCGTAAAGGCTGGCCGCCGCCGCATAGTCGCCGGCTTCAAAGCGCGCCTGGGCGTTTTTGCGGGCCGTCAGGTACGGCAGCTTCCATTTGGCCAGCGCCTCGAGGTCGCCGCCGGGCTTCCTTTGCAAAACCTGGTTGACCAGGTCGATCGAGTCCGCCCACTCCCCGCGCTGCTCCCGTGCTCGGGCATCCTCCATCCATTTCTCGGCCATCGTGGAATCGCTATCCGAGTCGCCGGTCAGGGGCACGTGAAAGTAGAACCGGCTGGTGAGGCTGGATGTGGTCCACGGCGTCTGGCGGCCTTCGGTCGCTTCGGAGACCCGCTTCTTGACGCGCGTAAACACTTCGTTGATTTCCACCCTGAGCGAGGACTGCGAGACGTAGTCGGCCAGCGCCTCGGTGAACCAACTGTTGCGCCCGCGCGGATTGTCCGCGGCGGTCTGGCCGGGACCCGTCGAGAAGGCGATAAACGATTCCTTCGGAGCGTCCTGGGGATTCGCCAGGCCGGCCTCGAGCGAGTACTTCGCAGCTACCGGATTGCTCCGGCAGGCGTCCAGAATCACGATGTTCTGCCTGGCCCGTTTGCGTTTCAGCTCATCGAAAATCCGGGCTACCGACATGCAAGCGAACTTGGCGGCCGATATCGTCGCCACCGAGGGGAAATCCACCGGCACCAGAAAGTTCTCGTTTTCGATCTGGACCCCGTGGCCGGCGAAAAAGAACAGGGCGGTATCGTCGGGGCCGAGTTTGTCCAGAAACTCGCCGACGGCGCGATCCATGTCGGCTTTCTTGGCGTTCTCCAGCGCGATGGTCTGGAAGCCCGAGCTCTTGAGCGCCTTGTCGATGGCGCGCGCGTCGTTCACGGCGTTCTTCAGCGGGCTGATGGGATAGGCGTCGTTACCGATGATCAACGCTATGCGCTTGCCGGTTTCCTGAGCGTGGAGTGCCGGAGCGAGCGCCGCCAGAAACAGCAGGGCGCAGTTCAGCCATACGGACTTGCGCCGCCCGGTCGATCGAACGATTTGCATCATTTCACCAGTGTCGAGGGTGAGTTCCCGAGAAACGTCACCTTGCGGTTGCGGTTGTCCAGGGTCGGATCGGTGGTCGCGTCTGCCGATACCAGCCGGTCGCCCGCGTAGTTATATCGGATGTGCGCTGGCTTGCCCTGACCCTGAATTTCTTCCGCTACGAGCCGCCCGTCCTCGTATTGCAGCGTGCGCTCGTAGTTCTTGTTCGTTCCCAGATAGCCGCGGATGGCGGCCAGTTGCATCCCGTTCCATTCGAACTCGAGTACCTGCTCGGCGTTGGCTCCCGCCGGACCGCTCAGTTGCTGGGCGCGGCTCACTCGTCCGCTGTCGTCGTAAGCGATCCGGAAGTAGTAAAGTTTCTCCCATACGAACGGGTTGAAAAACCGGTTGCCCGCGATAGCCAGCGCCACGTTCTTTCCGGTGATGCGCTGGACCGCGACCGGATCCACGAACGGGCTGTTGAGCGGCAATACGGCGGCGTGCTTGTACGCTTCGTCGGGATCGGCCGGCGCGGGCGGGCGGGCTTCGTCCGCATCGGAGGCCCACACCACCTGCGGCACGTGGTCTTCGTAACCGAACGAGATGGCTTTCTCGCCCGTCGCGTGTCCGGCGTTTTCGAAGCTGGGTTTGATGGATTTCAACCGGTCGCCATCCCATTCGAACGCCACGTGAAACTTGTTGGAGGCGTCGATACGGTCTATCCGCGGCCCGAAGGCGAGGCTGACGGGGGAATAGAACACTCCCTTGGGCAGTTTTTCTCCGGAGAGCCAGTTGGGGTCGCCTTCCGCGGCGTTGGTGGGTGCCGCAATGGAAGGCAGCAGCCGGCTGACCAGGGACCGCTGCTCGTCGTTGGCATCCAGGTTGTCGGAGGCTTCCAGATAGTGTGCGAGCAGGTCGTGGCTCTGCTTGGGTTGGCGCCGGATCAGCGCCGCCATGCCCGCATAATACAGTAGCTCGGCATCCTCGGAATCCATCCGCAAACCCTGGGCCGCCAACCGGTAGGCCATGCTGAAGCTTCCCTCGCTCCAGGCCGCCTGCAGGCTGGTTTTCAAGTTCTTCAGCGATGTATTCAGGCTGAAGAGGAGTTGATTGCGCAACGCCTCCGCCGGCGCCCGCTCCTCGTCGACGGCATGCAGGTCGTACGTATCGAGCGCCGCCAGGGCTTCGGCAATGCGATCCTGGGCCGCCAGGATGTCCGCCTCGGCGTACCATACCTTCATGGTCGCGCCGCTGACGCTGCCCGCCGGCTGGGACGTGCGCAGCGCGGTCTCGGCATCCTGCACGCTCTTCAGCGCTTCGTCGAGCTTCTTCTCCCGCTTGTTCTGGTCGGCGAAGTAGAGCGCGCGTTCCACCGTGCTCTGCGGACCGGCGCCGAGCTTGGTCCGTTTTGCCTGCAGGTCCATGGCGTTCCGGCGCGAGTATTCCGTCCAGGCCTGCATGGCCCGTTCGCGCAGCACGGAGTCCGATGGTTTCCGGAGAATGGCCAGTTGGAACTCGCGGTACGCCTCGCCGTAATCGCCCTCGCTCTGGCGCGCCGCGGCGAGCTTCAGGTGCAGTTGGAGGCTGCCTTGCAGGGCCTGCCTGTGATCGGCCGCTATCTCCGGAAAGGCGGCCTGGTAACGCGCCAGGCCGCGGGCGCCCAAAAGAAACACGTCCCATTGGGCAGCCGCGGCGAAGGCCTTCTGCACCGCGATCTTGCGATCCAGCCATGCCTTGCGGCCGGTCAGAAGCTGCCGCAACTTCTCCTGCTCGGGCGAATTGGGGTACACCGCCTGCGACAGCGGGACGACATCGAGGCCCCGTCTCAGAACCTCGATGCCGCCCGCACCGTTTTCGAATGCTTCATATGGGCCGCGCATCGCGTCCGCTACGTACTTTGCGAGCGAAACCATCGCCGGGTCGGTCGCGTAAGCCTTCGCCGCGGCGGACATCAATTCCACTTGGGTGGAAAAGTTCTTGCCCTTCCCGCCGATCAACTGCAACGCGGCGGCGTCCTTGCACAGCGCGGCCAGCTCGCCCGCGCCTGCCGGAAGGAACGCCACGAAGCTGGCGAAGGAAACCTCGGTTCCGGCCTTGTCGGAGGCGGACTGTTTGTACGCGATCCTGGCGGTCTTCCAGGCGGCTGCCGGGTCGTCCGGCGCATTCTTGGGCAGGCCTTCGGGAAGCAGGTAATCGGCGTTGCCGGGTTCGTACTGCAGCAGGACACCGGCGTCGCCGTCCTTCAGCAGAATCTTCGCCAGATGAGCCGCGGACTGTTTGGAAACGGCGGCGCCGGCAATCGGCTGGTTGCCAAGGCTGAGCACCTTGTCTTTGCCGTTGACCGTGATGGCTACCGCGTCAGTGAACTGGACGCCTTGTTCCGACCTGTAAATCAGGATGCCGGCGCGTGCGGATCCGCACACCAGCAGGCACGCCAGCACGCGGCGTAAACCGAGCGTCTGAGCCGTATGTCCCTCCCAAACCTCATTATCGTCCCATACCCGCGCTCGCAGTAGTCCGCCAGCGCTCAATAGCCTACGTTAGATCGAGTTTACATGTTCCAGGCGGGGTTTAGCAAGGTTGGCTGGCTTCACGCAGCGGTTTCGGAAATGGCGCGAAACAGGACTTTGCGCATTGGAGTGGATTTGAGCCGTGGGAGAGGCG
>JBAVIH010000553.1:0-15087 GCA_049686695.1 Bryobacteraceae bacterium
GCCATGGAGGCATCCACCAGCCGGTCGAGCGCCGGCGAGCTGACCCGCAGACGGTCGCGCAGGCTGCGTTGCGACTCCATCAGCAGTTGGCCGAAGGCTGCGGCATCGCCGGCCTCCATCGCGGCGACGGCTTCGGTCACCCGCACGGCTTCCGAAGTAGTGTGCAGAAAGGCATCCTTCTCCTCCACTCCCGCCAGGCGCGCCAGGAATTCGTCATGCCGTTGCGGCGCGCCGATTATTTCGCGATAGCTGGCCACGCCCAGTTTGGCGAGCGCGTCTGTGCCCGCCTGGCGGCGCGCATTGTAGGCGGCGCGCACGCTCCCCGATTTTTCGGCCGTTTCGAGGCTGTGCGCCACCAGAAAAGCCCAATCGTCCGGCACCGCGATGTGGCGCACGGCAAGCGGCGCGAATTCGATCAGCGAAGCGCATCCCGCGCGGGACGCGAGTATGGCGGCGTGATCCATGCCGCCGCCGCGGGTGCCGACGAAATGCTCGCCTTCGGGCAGAATCGCCATCAGCTCTTCGAAACCGGCGTCGATCCCGTTGGCGGCGAGCAGGCACAGCGCGAACGCCACAAGCAGTGCGGAGGAGGAGGAAAGCCCCGCCGCCGGCGGCAGGTCGGAGGCGATCCAGGCATCCACGCCCGCGCCCACACCCCATCGCGAGGCCACCGCGCTGGCGGCCGCGCGGAGGTAGTTCTCCCAATCGCCGGCGGCCACTGGCTGCAAACCGGCAGTCCAGGCGAATTCGCGCCGGCCGAAAGGCGCTGCGCTCCAGACGCGAATCCACCGGTCGCCGCGCGCGCGAAAGCGAATGCGTATGCGGCGATCGATCGCCATCGGCAGCACCGGCAGGCCGTGATAGTCGATGTGCTCGCCGATCAGGTTCGCGCGCCCCGGCGCCTGCACTTCGCCGGCCCGCACTATTTCTCCTTTGGCGGAGCGGTCAAGCCCCCACCTGTCGAATCGGCGTGAACACCGCTTTGGTTTGCCGCTCGTTGAAGAAGACCAACCACGAAGCACCGACCAGGATCGCGATGGTGTGGACGAGCCAGATGGCGCCCCGGAAGTTCATGGTGGTGCAGAGCAAGATGGCCAGCAGGCCGTTCAGAATCAAGACGGCGGCGATGACCTGAATCGAGACCCGCGCCCAGGGCTTACGCCGAAGCAGACCAGTCGACGTAACGAGACCGCAGACTCCGAGTGCCGCGGGGAACGATACTATCAGAAGCTGTCCGAGGGTCAAGAAACGCCAATAGCCGGGAGCGGCCAGCAAGAGGTAAGGCGAGCAAGCCAGAGCCGCTAAGCTCAGCGCGGTGCAGATGGCCGCACTCAGTGTGATCAGAGTCGAAGTCCGCATCGCTCGAATCCCTTCGCATCCGATTATAAACAGTACCCGAGGCAGGCTGCACGCGCCGCTACTTATCCTTCGGCAACATCTTCACATTCGCCGGCAAGGCGAACAACTCGTCGCCGAGGTTCTGGTTGACCGCCACGGTTTCCGAATACATCTCGAAGATCTTGTCCCCATTGCGTTCGCGGCGGATATCATACGGCCACTGAATGCCGCCGGTGGAGTGGTACTTGGCGAATTCCGTGACTTCGGTGTCGAAGTCGCCATAGGTCGGATTGCGGCGCCGGAAACTCTGCCGCACCGGGAGCTTGGTGGAATGGCTGAAATAGACGGTGACGGTGCGGCCGTCGGCGTCCGTGATATCGACGATCTCGACCGGCTGGTTCTCGAAACGGTCGGAGCCTTGCGAGTAGAACGACAGGCCGGGCTCGGAGAGCCGCTGGCGCAGGATGTAAAAGATGTTCAACACGCCGCTCTCCCGGTAATTATTGAACCGCTGGTCCTCGATCGGCTTGGCGCCATGATAGTTCACTTCCCAACCGCCGGTTTCGTCGAACAACACGAAGCCCTCGTCCTGTTTTCTACCGAAATTCTCGCGCTCGCGCATGGCCAGCTTGCCTGGCACGGGCGCCAGGTAGCGAGTGTAGACGGTGGCCACCGAGAGCCCCGCCAATTGCGCGTTATAGAAGGAGTAGGCGCGGCCGGTTTCCACGCGGTCCTCGACGCGCAGAAAAGCGTCGCCGCCGAGCGCGGCCAGGGCTTCGTTGACCACGCGCTTGCCGCGCTCCTGGCGCGTTTCCTCCTGCGCCCACAGGCCTCCCGCCACCGCGGCGCAGGCCAGCAGGGAGAGAAGTGACCTAACGGTAGGACAGACCCTCGTCTTTGGTGGTCTGTCGTCGCTCGCCAAGGCGCGACAGCTTGACAGACGACAAAAACCGATCGTCTGTCCCACCTTTGCGCCACATTTGCCGTTCATGGGCGCCGCTCCAGATCCTCCAGGTGGAGGCCGACATTGATCCGATACTCGCGGACGGCGGATTCCGCCAGATATTTGCCACCCCGATGATAGGTCACGTGAAAAGGCACCTGGATTCCATTCACCTCTCGAAAATCGGAATATTCCTCTTCCATCGATAGCGCCGGACCGTTGGGTTGCGGCGAATCGTAGAGCAGTTGCTGCGGCAACCCGGTGGCCGGATCGATCACCAGGCGGACGATTTGCTCGCCGTTGGAGATCTCGACCGTGCGATCGTCCACTGCCACCACGCTGGGGCCACCCTCGCCGCCGGCCTGGAGCAGGCTGAAGTAGACATGGAACACCTCGCTGCGCACCTGCTTCAAGATTGCGCCGCTCAAGGGTCCGGTGCCCCGCGGAGTGGACATCCAGCCGATCTTGCCGTCGGAGTACGAGTAGATCGGCCCGGTGGTCTGCTGGCTGTCCTGCCGCAAGTGGCTGGGCGCGATCCATCGGTCGGTCTCGCTGCCGTCGTGCCGCGCGGCGCTGGGATCGAACCGGTCGTCCTGGCTCACCGTAAAATCCTTCACCGCCGCCAGCTTGCCGAGGCCTCCCACGGCACGCTGCACGCGCGCCATAATCTCGCGGCCTTTCGCCAGGCTGGCTGGATCGGCCTTCGCCGCTTCCTGCTTGGGTTCGGCAATAGTGAGGTCGATGGCGATGACGGGGCGTCCGAGCTTCCCGAGCGGCTGGCCGAACTGCTCGGGGCTGCCCACGGCCACGATGGTGAAATTCGCGGGTGCGAGATGCTGTTTGGCGGCGCGCAGCACGTCGGCGCGGGTCACGGCTTCAATCGCCCGCTGATATTGCTGGATGAAATCGCGCGGGTATCCGAAATACTCGTATTTGAGGATACGGCCCAGCGTCTTGGCTTTGGTGTCGAAGGCGAACACCAGGCTGTTGAGCGCGGTGTCCTTGGCGGTCTTGAGCTCCTCTTCGCTCACTTCGGTCGAGCGGATGCGCTCCACTTCCTCGAGGATCGCCTGAAGCGTTTCCACCGTGGATACCGACTTGGTGCTGCCCGAGATGACGAACAAGCCGGGGTGATCGTAGTTGGCGCCCCAATCGGCTTCGATTTCGTAAGCGTTCCCCATCTCGGTGCGAACCCTGCGGAACAGGCGGCTCTGAAATCCGCCGCCCAGAATGTCGGCCATGATTTCCAGAGCGGCGTAGTCCGAGTCCTGGAGCACGCCGCCCAGTTGCCCCATCGAGAAGAAGGTTTGCGTCACGCCGGGCTGGGCGGCCAGGTATGTGCCCGCGGCGGGTTTGGCGGCAACCGGTGGGAAGGCCGGCACGGGCGGCTGTTCCGCCTTCCAATCGGCGAACAGTTTTTCCAGGCGGGCCCTCATCTCCGGCGCGCTGAAATCGCCCCAGACTGCCAGCATGGTGTTGGCGGGAAAGAAATAGCGGCGGTAGAAGTCCACCAGGTCGGCGCGGGTGACGCGGTTGATGGTGTCGTACTCTTCCTGCCAGCCGTATGGCGTATTCTTGCCGTACACGATATTGGCGAATTCGCGCTCGGCGATGTCTTGGGGCTCGTCGTTGCGGCGGGCGATGCCGCCTTTCATCCCGGTCCTGGCCAGGTCGAGTTTGTCCTGGCGGAATTCCGGCTGGGTGAGGACGTCGTGAAAGGCGGCCAGTACCTGGTCCAGGTTTTCCTTGAGACAGGAGAAGCTCACCGAGCCCAGAGTTTCGTCGATGTCGCTTTCCACGCTGGCGGCGATGTCTCCCAGTTCCTCATCAATCTGCTCGCCGGTCTTGGCGCGCGTTCCGCCGGTGCGCAGCACCGCGCCGGTCAGAGTGGCCAGACCGATCTTCTCCGGCGGATCGAAAAGGTTGCCGGTGCGGATGCGCGCCGCGCCGTGAACCAAGGGCAACTCGTGGTCTTCGAGGAGATAGAGTTTCATGCCGTTGGGCAGGGTGACGGTTTCGACATGGGGAATCGCCACGGCATGGAGCGGAGGGTAGACGAGATCCTTCCACGAAGGCAGCGGCGCGGTGGCCTTCGGCGGCGGAGCGGCAGCGCTTTTTTTCGGCTGCGCCACGGTTTGCTGCGGCAGAAACACCTGTGCGGTAACGCAACCGGCGGCCAGCAGCACCAGCGCGGAAAGCCTGGTCATGGCCGGCCCTCCCCGGCGGAAGCCGGCCTCGGCGTGTGCGCCTGCGCCGTGAAAGCCACCGTGCGGTTCTGTTTGACGAAGCAGGCGCGCGCCACGCGCTCGACATCCGCGGCGGTGACTTTGTTCAGATCGTCGAGCTGGGTGAACAGCTTCCGCCAGTCTCCGTAGGCGCCGTAATCCGCCGCCAGCGAGGACGCCAGGCCGGCGTTGCTGTCCAGCCGGCGAATCACCGCCGCGCGGGCCTGGGTTTTCACTCGCTGCAAAGTCTCCGCGTCGATCTGCGTCGTCGCAAACCGCGCCAGCAGCTCCTCCAGCGCCTTTTGGTTTTCTTCCACCGTGTGGCTCACCGCGGGCGCGACGGAGATGACGAACAGGCTCGGATAGCGCGACGACGGGTAGGCCGGCGATGCCTCCGCCTCGATGGCGATCTTTTTCTCTTGTACCATTTCCTTGTAAAGCAAGCCGGTGCGGCCGCTCGAGAGGATCAGAGCGATCACCTCGTACACCGGATCGTCCGGGTCGTCCTGGCCGGGCCGCTTGAAGCCGGCGGCGAACAGCGGCTGGCTCCGCGATTCCACGACGACCGTTTTCTCTCCGTCCTGGGGCGGCTCGACGGTGTGCAGCAGCGGCGGCAGCGGACGCGGCGGCATGGGGCCGAAGTAGCGCTCCGCTAGGCGCCGGGCCTGGGCTGGGTCCACATCGCCCACGATAGCCAGATTGATGTTGGCGGGCACGTAGTACTTATCGAAGAATGCCTGAGCCATACTGCGCCGCAGGTTATCCACGTCGCTGGGCCAGCCGCCAGGCGGATTGCGATATGGGAAGACGGCGAAAGCGGTGGCCACGAAATCCCGCATTAACTGGCCCGCCGAACCGGGCTGGTTGCGCATCCGGTTTTCCTCCTGCACCACGTCCCGTTCCTGGTAGAACTCGCGGAACACCGGGTGCAGAAAGCGCTGCGACTCCAGCAGAAACCAGAGTTCGATGCGGTTGGAAGGCAGGCTGTAGTAATACTCCGTGTAATCGAAGGAGGTATCCGCGTTCAGACCGGCGCCACCGTTTTCCTCGATGATGCGCGTGTACTGGTTCGATTCCACGTAGGATCGCGCCACGTCGATCGCCTGTTTGACCTGCATGCCCAGATAATCGACCTTGTTTTGGTCGGCCTTGGGCCCTTTGTTACGCTCGGATTCCATCTGGTCGTAGAGGTCTTCCACGGCCTGCAGGGCTTTCTTCTCCGCGGCCCAATCCTTGGTGCCGATGCTTTCCGTGCCCTTGAAGGCCATGTGCTCGAACATGTGGGCGAGGCCGGTTTCGCCCGCCGGATCGTTCGCGGAGCCCGCGTTCACGAATGTGTGGAAAGATACAACAGGGGCCTCGTGCCGCTCCACCACCGTGAAATGTAAACCATTGGTTAAGGTGAATTCCGTCACCTTTTTCTCGAATTCCTTGAGATCCTGCGCGGGAAGGATAGCGGCCGCGAGCAACAGTACCAGGGTTAAACGGCGTCCAATCACAATTGATCGCTCCTGCACTTTCTTTGAGAATAGCAGGGCTCCAGCTAACATTTGGGCAGCAGGGTTAACAGGTAAGGTTGTAGAACCGCTGTTACCCCGTACGTACCGCCATGACTTTAGAGCCACTTGGCGTATCCGCATAATGTAGACTACTTCTGATGACGGGATTGCGGTAAGTCACGATGCACGCGGCAGACGATTGGGACGAAACCATCCAGGAATTCGACACGATCGCCGGAGACCGGCGTCGCGACAAGCGCTACGAACTCCAGTTGGACGTGCGTTGGAAACTGATCCGGCGCCGCCGCCTGCTGGAAAGCGGCGAGGGCCGGACGCTGGATGTGTCCAGCGGCGGAATTCTCTTCGATGCCGGGCGTCCGTTGCCGGCGGGCCTCAACGTGGAGCTTTCGGTTACCTGGCCCGTGATGCTGCACAATGTAGCCCCGCTGCAACTATTGGTGTATGGCAAGATCGTCCGTTCCGAAGGCCGGCGCACGGCCGTGCGTATGATGCAGCACGAGTTCCGGACGGCCGGGGCTGCGATGGAGCGGCGTCTGGCGCTGGCCAATGGCGCACGGTCCACGCAACCGCTTCTTTCCCGCGTAGGCGGCGCGCCGGGCGCGACTGAGCCGCGCTAGGATCCCGAGCACAAGAGCGCATCCGGCCTGACGGTAGCGCCGGCAGACTTGCTGCCGGTGTTTTGCGGCGGGCGGCGCTGCCGGTACACAGGGCACGGACAAAGAGAAAACCACCGGCGGCAGAGACCGCCGGCGCTACGGCTGCGGCGTTTTTCACCGGGTGCGGCGCGCCATGAAGGGCTCGGGGGGCGGCGGCGGTGGTGGGGGCGGATCGGGCTCCGGCTTGCGCGGCGGGCGGCGGTCCAGGCGGTTGGCGATGAATTCTTCGCGGGCTTTTTGCTGGCGCCCCGGTTTGGTCTCCACCGTGGCCCACTCCTCGGGCGTGATCTCCTCGATCGCCGGCAAATACTTCTGGAAGTAAGCCCGTAGGCGATCCTGCACCGGCCTTAGCGGCGAGGCATACAGCAGAAACATCACTTGGTCGGGTGGAGCGGCGGAAACCAGGCGGTACACCTGAGAAGGTTTGCGGATGCGCGGGGAACGCAGCGCGCCGACGAGCTTTTTCGACCGCGCTTCCAGTTGCAGCCACTGGTTGGTGTCCGCTTTGGAGAATTCGAGGTACTTGGCCAGCGTTTGCTTTTCCCGCGGGCTCAGCTTTTCCGTCAGGGCGAACATGAATGGGCCGAAGCGGGCGGCCCGGGCCGCGGCTTCGTCCGGCAGCATGCGGGCGATCTTCTCGAATTTTGCCAACCCGGCGCTGTGCGCGTTGCTCTCCGCCAGGGCGGGCGAGAACAGCGCCAGCATACCGGCCTGGGCGAGCGCCTCGATGATTCCGGCGGCGTTGGGCTCCACGCCGATCAGCTTCAACTCCGCGCCCAGCGCGCGCGGCGGAATCGCCTTCTCCACTGCGGCTTCGCGGGCGTTGGCCACTTGCATCGCGGTGCGCTCCTCGGTCGAGAAGCCCAGGCGCACGCCCAGTCGCACCAGGCGCAGCAGGCGCGTCGGATCGTCGTAAAACCCATAAGCGCTGACGGCGCGCAGTTCGTGGCGCTCGATGTCCGCCAGGCCATTCAGCGGGTCCAGCAGCAACCCGCGCGAGGTCTTGTTGAGCGAAAGCGCAATCGCGTTGCAGGTGAAATCGCGGCCGCGCAGATCTTCCTGAATGGTGGCTGGCGTTATCTGCGGCTTGCCGCCGCCGCGTGGGTATTTCTCCTGCCGCGACATGGCGATTTGCGCGGTCGCGCCGGTGGGGAACTCGAGTTCCGCGCTCTTGCGTTCCTCATCCGCCGACACGATCCTGGCGCCGGAGTGGTCGGCCACCGTTTTGGCGAGTTTCAGGGCCGCGCCCTCCACCACGAAATCGAGATCGCGAATCCGCAAACCAGCCAGCATGTCGCGCATCGCGCCGCCGGTAAGAAATAGGTTGAGGTTGGCCTGTCCCGCGGCACCCATTACCTCGCCCAGGACCTGGTTCTGGTCCGGGCTCAGGTGGCTTTCCAAGATGTAGATGTAGTCGCTCATGGCAGTGCGCTCTCGAACTAACCGACAAGGCCCGCGCCCGAATTCCCCATGAATCCTCAGGCGCGGGGATGATGCTTTTGAACCGTTTCCCGCAGTCTCGACCGCATGACGTGAGTATAGATCTGGGTAGTCGAGATATCGGCGTGGCCCAGCATGACCTGAACGCTGCGCAGGTCCGCTCCACCGTCCAGCAGGTGGGTGGCGAAACTGTGGCGCAGAACATGGGGCGTCAGCCCGCGGAAGATTTGCGCCTTACGTCCATAACCGGCGAGCAATTTCCAAAATGCCTGCCGGGTGAGGCAGCCGCCGCGCGCGGTCACGAACAGGTAGCGGCTGGCGCGGCCCTTGAGCAGGGCTCCGCGGCCCTCCGCCAGGTATCGCTCGGCCGAGCGAATCGCCTCCCGCCCCACCGGCACCAGGCGCTGCTTGTTGCCTTTGCCGGTTACCCGCACGTAGCCCATGCCCGCGTCCAGGTCGCCCACTCCCACCCGGCACAATTCGGAAACCCTGAGTCCCGAAGCATACAGCAGTTCGATCATGGCGCGGTCGCGCAGACCGGTGGGCCGGGCCGTGTCGGGGGCCTGGAGCAGCTTCTCTATCTCCTCGAGATTAAGGAACTTAGGAATGGTCTGCCATTGCCGGGGAGGGCGCAACTCCTGAGCCGGATCCCAGTCGATGACGCCCTCCTGCAGCAGGAACCGAAAAAAACACCGAAGCGTGGCCAGGTGCCGGGCAATCGAACGATTGCTCAACTGACCCCGATATAAACTATCGATATAAAGACGGAGCGATTCCGGTCCGGGGAGTTCCGCATGGCCGCCGATAGAAGCCATAAACCGCTCGAGGTCCGCACCATAGGCCCCGATCGAGTTGGCCGACAGGCCTTTTTCCACTCTGCAATAGTTGAGAAACGCGCGCGTATGGCCTTTCAGGCCGCCCGCTTCCTCCGCACGCGCTTCTGCCATCGTGCCAATGATACAATAAGCGCCGAAATGATTGAAACATAGTTGAAAAAAAAGGCGACCCTTGGCCACTTCCACCACCAAAAAGGCTGTGATCCGTCGATTCCAGCGGGAAAGTCTCGCCGGATATGTCAATCCCCTTTCTTATCTTCAACCTACGGGAGTCGAATTGCTCTCCGCAGACGGCCAGATCGTCCATGTGCCCTACGCCGAGATCAAGTGCGTCTCGTTTGTGCGCGATTTTAACGCCCCGGCCGAGGCCGAGCGTCCCGTCTTCCTCAATCGCCCCAAGATGGAGGGACTGTGGATGCGATTCACCTTTCAGGATGGCGAAGTCATCGAGGGAGTCATGCCGAACAACCTGCTGCCGGCGGAACCATATGGATTCAGCGTGATTCCGCCCCACCCCTACAGCGCGCAGCAGCGCGTGTTTCTGCCGCGCCCGGCATTGCGGGCGGTGGAAGTGCTGGGGGTGGTGGGCAGTCCGCTCAAACGGCGCAAGCCAAAGGCCGCTCCAGAAGGGCAGATCGATCTGTTCGGCGAATAGGGCCCACCTGGCGCTTGCACGCACCGCCGCAAGGATGATACGGTCAATTGCGGTATACTCGAATTTCATACAAGCAACTCTCAAGTTGGAGGTTCCATGAAGATCCGCACTATGGCTGTGACCCTGGCCGGGCTGCTGCTGATTGCGCTACCATCGTTTGCCCAGATCACCACGATCGAAGGAGTTGTGATGGGCATGGACGGCAACCCCGTGCAGGGAGCCGTAATCCAGATCTCACGCGTCGACATCAAGACTAAGAAGCCGTACTCCGCCAAGACCGACAAGAAGGGCCATTACATTTACAACTTGATCATGGGCAGGTACGACGTGGTCTGTTTGGTCGACGACAAGGAAGTGGACCGCACCGGCGGCGTACAGACCAGTCCTAGTGCCAGCAAGACCGTGAATTTCGACCTGAAGCAGGCTGCCGCGCAGCAAGCCGCCTTACAAAAGGCCGCGCAGAGCGGAAGCACGCTCTCCAAAGACCAGGAGCGCAGCATGAGCCCCGAGCAGAGAAAGGCGCTCGAGGAATACTACGCCAAGCAGAAAGAGAACATAAAGAAGAACGCCGCGCTCAACGAAGCATATAACGCGGGCAAGACCGCCATGGACAACAAGCAGTACGACGCGGCCATCGACAGCTTCAACAAGGCGGCCGAACTCGACCCGAGGCAGGGCGCTGTGTATGCCAGCCTGGCACAGGCTTACGAGGCACTGGCGAAGACCAAGACCGGCGCCGACTTCGACACCAACATGCAGAAGGCGGCCGATACCTGGGTCAAGGCGATCGCCCTCAACCCCGACGATGCCGGCCTTCACAACAACTACGCGCTGACGCTGGCGGCAGGCAAGAAGTTCCCCGAAGCGCAGGCCGAACTCGAGAAAGCCGCTACCATCAACCCGGCCGGCGCCGGACAGTATTATTACAACCTGGGCGCGCTCGAAGTAAACGCCGGCCAGAACGATGCGGCCAGCGAAACCTTCAAGAAGGCGATCTCGATCACGCCGCCTTATGCCGAGGCCTTCTATCAGTACGGTCTCACCCTGATGGCCAAAGCGACACTGGACAAGGAGGGCAAGACGATCTTCGTTCCCGGCACCGCGGAGGCTTTCCAAAAATACCTGGAGTTGACTCCGGATGGTCCGCACACGCAGGAAGCCAAGGCTCTGCTGGCCACGCTTGACTCCACGCTCCAGACCGAGTACAAGAATCCCGACGCAGGCAAGAAGAAAAAGAAGTAGCAGTACGCACAATCCGGGGCAGACGCCTCGCGCTTCTGCCCCGACCTCATGATTCGAGCATTTTTCGTCGAGTTTGTCTTTCCCATCCTGTTGTTCCTCGTCATCCGGTCCTTGCTCGGCAACTTCCTCTCCCGGCACCGCACTCCGCCTGGGTCCCGCCCGCAGGGCATGCCATCGGTACAGGCCGTGGGCGAGTTGAAGAAGGACCCCGTCTGCGGCACCTATGTCTCGACTGCGGCCAGCCTGACCCGCACGGTAAATGGCCAGGTCGTTCACTTCTGCTCGAAGGCGTGCAGCGACCGGTACCCGACGGGGTAAGGTGGGGCATGCTTCAGGCAAAGTGGGACAGACGCTTTCGTCTGTCAACCTGTTGCGTTTCCCATGCGGCTTGATATATCGTACGAAAACGACTGTTGCCTGACCCTGTTCGCGCGGATGGGTTGACAGATTTAATTATTTAGAAGGGTTAACAGACGAAAGCGTCTGTTCCACTTTGCCGTTCGCCTGCCAGGCGGTCCAGTGTATCCCGGCAAGAAGAAGGTAGCCTCATCCATGGGAATCGGGATTCGCATCGAGAATTTGCGCAAGGTTTATGATTCGCCGCCGCCCTCCACGGCCGGCGCCCGCGGTTTTTCCTTCGGCCCGTCCCGTTTCGGCGGGCGCAAGGAGAAGAAAAAGAAGATCGAAATCCTGGCGCTCGATGACGTCTCGCTGGAGATACCAGCCGGCGAAATCTTCGGCCTGCTGGGACCGAACGGGGCGGGGAAGTCGACCACCATCGGCATCCTCACCACCCGCACCGAGCCCACCAGCGGACGCGCTTTCGTCGGCGAGTTCGACGTCTGGAAGCAGCAGGTGAAGGCCAAGCGGGTGATTGGCGTGGTGCCGCAGCGGCCTAACCTGGATTTCGCCCTGACCACCCGCGAGGTGCTGCTGTTCCACGGCGCCTACTTCGGCCAGAACGCCCGCGAGCGATCGCGTCGCGCCGACGAGCAACTCGAGAAATTCAAGCTCACCGACCGCGCCGGCCAAATGGTTCGCGAGCTGTCCGGCGGCCTGATGCAGCGGCTCTCGATCGCGCGCGCCATGATGCACGATCCCGAGGTGCTGTTCCTCGACGAACCTTCGGCCGGCCTGGATCCGCAGACGCGCCTGATGCTGTGGGAGATTGTTCGCGGTTACGGCAGCCTCGGCAAGACCATCGTGCTGACCACGCACTACATGGAGGAAGCCGACGAGCTGTGCCAGCGCCTCGCGATCATCGATCACGGCAAGATCATCGCACTGGGAACGCCGCGCGAGCTGAAGTCGTCGATTCCAGGCGGCTACGTGCTGCGGGTGCGTTTCGACCGCGCGCCGGAAGAACTGCTGCTCCGGCTTCGCGAGCTGCCCGGCGTGACCGAAGTGCACTCGACCGATCCGGAGGCGGCCGATATTTACGCCGACCGCGGCGGCCCGCTGGTGGGGCCGATCGTCAACGCCGCGCAATCGGCCGGCGCCGAACTGCACGACGTTCACATTCAGGAACCCAGCCTCGAGAATCTGTTCCTGCACCACACCGGAAGGAGCCTGCGCGAGTGAACTGGAAGACATTTTACGCCCTGCTGTCGCGCGACGGCCACGTCGCCCGCCGCAGTCTGGTCATGATGCTGGTGCAGAATCTGCTCCAGCCGCTGCTGTTCACCTTCGTCTTCGGCCGCGTCCTCACCTCGGGCGGCTTGATGCAGGCCGGGTTCAAGAGCGTGCTGTTGCCGGGTGTGATCGCCATCAGCATGGCGATTGCCGGCGTGCAGGCGGTGGCGATGCCGCTGATCACCGAGTTTCAATTCAGCCGCGAGATCGAAGACCGGCTGCTGGCGCCGATCGAAAACGGCTGGCTGGCGGTGGAGAAAATCATCGCCGGCATGATCCAGGCGCTGGTGGCCGGCCTGGTGGTGATCCCGGCCGCATGGCTGACCATGGGTTCCGGCGCCGGTGTCAGCTTCGCGCATCCGTTCGCGTTCGCCATGTTCTGCCTGCTGGTGGCGCTGCTCGCCGCCGCAGGGGGCCTGACCCTCGGGTGCAGCGTGGGCGCGACGCAGATCGGACTCATGTTCAGCATCATCCTGGCGCCGATGCTGATGTTCGGCTGCGTCTACTATCCGTGGTCGTTCCTCCGCGCGTTCCCCGGCTTGCAATACGCGGTGCTGCTGAACCCGGTGGTGTACGCGAGCGAAGGTTTGCGCGGAGTGCTGGCGCCGCAGGTGCCGCACATCGCCATGACGATCACTGCCGGCGCGCTCGCCGTTGCCGATATCGGTCTGGTGTCGCTCGGCATCCGAAAATTCCGGAAGAAAGCGGTGAGCTGAGGCGGGGCGGACAGTCTCCACCGTGCCCCGCATCGGGCTACACTGACGGTTGGGGCAAGCCGGGCGGCGAATCATGAGGCACGATTCAGGGTCGGAGCACAGGGCGGCCGAAATGCCTCAAGAAAGAGCCATCCCGACGTCCCGCGACGCAGACTCTATCCGATTGAAAGTCAATGGTACTCTTGAGCCGGGCCGGAAGAGCGCCCTCGCTCAGTTCATGACGCCGTCGGTCATTGCGGATTTCATGGCTGGCTTGTTCGACCCCCCCGGATCATCTGCCGCTCTGATGGACGCGGGGGCGGGAATCGGGTCGCTCACCATCGCCGCTGTTCGGAGACTCGGCAACGTGGGGTCCGTGGATGCATGGGAGATTGATCCGCTGATGTTGGAGCACCTTGAAGCGAACCTCGCGAGACTCGCCGTGAAGCACAGGGTTCTTGCAGCGGACTTCATCGAATCGGCTGTTCCGCGGATCGCTCTCTCCATGGGGACACGGTACACCCACGCGATCCTGAATCCCCCGTACAAAAAACTCAATAGCGATTCGGCGCATCGGGCACTGCTCCGAAAAGTCGGAATCGAAACGGTCAACCTCTACACCGCCTTCGTTGCCTTATGCGTTCTGCTGATGCAAGATCAAGGGCAGGTTGTTGCGATCATCCCCCGCTCGTTTTGCAACGGGCCGTACTACAGGCCATTTCGGGAGTTTCTGCTAAGCACTTGCTCTCTCGAACGGATTCACGTTTTTCAGTCCAGGAACAAGGCGTTCAAAGACGACGACGTGCTTCAAGAGAACGTCATCGTCAAGCTCGTGAAGGGAAAGGGCCAGGGCGACATCGTCGTCTCCAATTCGCACGATCAACGGCTGACGGACTATTCAGAGAGGAGAATACCGTTCACCGACATCGTAAAGGCGGCCGACCTGGAGTCGTTCATCCACATTCCGATTGAAACGCGGGTCACTGAGTTCGGAGTCAGCCTCTTTCAACATTCGTTGAAGGAGATCGGTATTGAGGTGAGCACGGGGCCAGTCGTCGACTTCCGCTTGAAGGACCACTGGCTTGCGGACCCAACTCCCGGTTCGATCCCACTCCTGTACCCGCATCATTTTTCTAGCGGAGAAATGCAGTATCCGAAGCGGCACAAGAAGCCGAACGCCCTCAAGAACAGCGAGGAGGTTCGGAAGTGGCTGATGCCGAATGATTGCTACGTCTTGGTTAAGCGTTTCTCATCGAAGGAGGAAAGGCGCAGGGTAGTTGCGTACGTAGTCAATCCCGAGGACCTAAAATGCGATCAGGTTGGTTTTGAGAACCACTGGAATGTCCTTCACCGGCACAGGCGAGGCATTGAGCCTATCCTGGCGAGGGGTCTTGCGTGCTTCCTTAACTCGACCATTTTGGACAAGCACTTTCGGGTTTTTTCGGGTCATACTCAGGTCAATGCCACCGACTTGAGGAACATCAAGTACCCAAGCATGAAGCTCTTGAAGGCTTTAGGGCACAAGTATCGCGGTGGCATGGCGCAAGCCGAGATAGACGAGACCATTCGACAGGCAGATGAGCAAGAAAACTAAGCTGAAGGAGGCTGCGGCAATCCTCGTGGACCTTGACCTCCCCAGGGCACAGCAGAACGAGCGGACCGCGCTGTGTCTCTTGGCATTGCTGAATCTTACTCCTGCCAAGAGTTGGAGCGAGGCTGAGGCTCCCATGATCGGGATCACCCCAATCATGGACTGGGTTAGGGAGCATTACGGCAAGGACTACGCTCCGAACACCAGAGAGACAATTCGCCGGCAGTCGATGCACCAGTTCGTCCAGGCCGGAATCTCCCTCTACAATCCAGACAAGCTCGACCGGCCGGTTAACAGTCCGCACGCGGTCTACC
>JBAVIH010000554.1:0-2477 GCA_049686695.1 Bryobacteraceae bacterium
CAGCGGCTGAGGACGATCGGTCGACGGCGTGACGGCCGTTTCGGACAACTTGGCCGAACGTGGAGAATTCTGGCCCACCACGTACCCGAGGGCAAAGAACACCGCGAACAGCAGAACCGCGATAAACAGCCCGCTCAGCAGTTGCGCGTTGCCCAGCACCCATTCGAATTCACCAGTCTCGCTGTCTCGCCTCATCTACACCACACCTCCCTTGCCGCGCTCGAAACCGCACAGGACCGGCGCCGCACGGGGCCGGCCTACCTTCCCACCATTGCTATTCGCTACGCCGGCTTGGAACCGTCCGCTCCGGCCTGCGGCGGCGTGCCGGCCCGATCCAGCGCGCGCCCCAAAGATGCAAGTATATCCACCGGCAGGGGGAACACGATAGTGGTATTCTTCTCCGTGCCGATTTCTACCAGCGTCTGCAGGTAGCGCAACGTGATGGCCGCCGGTTGTTTCTGGATCACTTCCGCCGCCATTGCCAGCTTGGTGGACGCCGTGTACTCGCCTTCAGCGTGGATGACTTTGGCGCGCCGCTCGCGCTCGGCCTCGGCCTGCCGAGCAATGGCGCGGATCATCTGCTCGGCCAGATCCACCTGCTTGACTTCCACCATGGTCACTTTGACGCCCCAGGTGGAGGTGTGCTGGTCCAGGATGGATTGCAGCCGCACGTTCAGTTTCTCGCGCTGGCTGAGCAACTCGTCCAGTTCCACTTCGCCCAGCACGCTGCGCAGCGTGGTCTGGGCCAGTTGCGAAGTGGCGTACAGAAAATTGGAAACTTCCACCACCGCGAGGCGCGGTTCGATCACACGAAAATACACCACCGCGTTCACCTTCACGGTGACGTTGTCGCGGGTCACCACGTCCTGCGCCGGCACCTCCAGCGTGTCGATGCGCAGGGAAACCCGAACCATGCGGTCGATGGGCGCAAACACCAGAATGATGCCGGGGCCTTTGGGCTGCGCGAGCAGGCGCCCCAGGCGGAAGATTACGCCGCGCTCGTACTCGCGCAGGATCTTGATGGAGCTCAGCAGATAGAGCAGGATCAGGATAATCGCAATCGTCATCACATCCATGTTCAGCCTCCAGTCCGATCGGCGACCGGCTCCACGGTAAGCGTCAGTTGCCGGATTGCCGTTACACGCACCTGCACACCCGCGGGCACATTTTGGAGCGCGACCGCATTCCAATACTCTCCATGGACGAACACTTTGCCGGCCGGCGCCAGGTCGGTCACGGCGGAGCCGGTTTCGCCGACCATCCCCTGAGCTCCGGTCACCACCTTGTTGCGGCGCGCGCGCACGACGAGCGACACGAGCGTCGCCGTAATCACGGCAAACGGCAGCGCCAACCCGATGGCGGTGCTCCAGTGAATTCGCAGTTCGGGCAGCGGGCTATCGATCAGCATCACCGCGCCCAGCACCATCGAAACCGTGCCGCCCACAGCCAGCACGCCGTGCGCCGCGAACTTGGCCTCGAGCGCGAACAGCGTGAAGGCCACCAGCAACAGCGCGGCGCCCAGCCAGTTGATGGGCAGCACCGAAATCGCCGAAAGCCCCAGCAGCACCAGGATGGCTCCGACCACGCCGGGCGCAATGAGGCCTGGCGAGGAGAACTCGACGTAAATCGCCAGTGCTCCGATCACCAGCAGTATCAGCGCGATGTTGGGATCGGCGATGGCGGAAATGATGCGTTGCCGCCAGGTCTTCTGGTAGACCTCGATCACGGCGCCGCGCAGTTCGAGGGTCTGTGTGCGCCCGTCAAACCGCGTCACAGTGCGGCCATCGAGCGCCGCCAGCAGGGCAGGGGTATCCGCGGCGACGAGGTCGATCAGGCGATTGTCGAGCGCCTCTTTCTCGGTGAAGGACTTGCTCTGACGCACCGCGGTCTCCGCCAGCGCGCTGTTGCGGCCCCGCTTGGTGGAGATACTGCGCATGTAGGCGGCGGCGTCGTTCTCCACTTTCTCTTTCATCAGCGCGTCCATTTCGCCGGCCATCAGCACCGGGTGCGCCGCGCCGGTGTTAGTGCCCGGCGCCATTGCCGCCACATCGCCCGACTCGAGAAGGAAGAAACCCGCGGAAGCCGCCCTGCCGCCGCTGGGCGCCACGTAAGTCGCCACCGGAACCGGCGAAGAAACGATCTCTTCGATGCTCTCGCGCATGGCATCCATCAATCCGCCCGGCGTGTTCAGCCGGACAATCAACAGCGCGGCGTTCTCCTGCCGAGCCTGCGCGATGGCGCCGGCCACGATCTCCGCGGTGATGGGATGTACCATCCCATCCAGGTCCGCGATCACCACCTTCGGCGACGCCGCCCAAGCCTGCGCGGCGAATACGGCCAAGACCGCGAGAATGATGCTTTTGCGCAATCTGTTATCAATATACCTCCTGCGCTTCCCGGCTGCCTTTCTGCGCGAGGTCGAGGCAAAAAAAACACCGGCGGCAAAGACCGCCGGCGTTACGGGGCGTGCGTTTCCT
>JBAVIH010000555.1:0-4377 GCA_049686695.1 Bryobacteraceae bacterium
ATGCGCGAAATCGGCGTGCTCGCGCCGGGCGGCCACCCGGTAGTTTTCGCGGCCCCTATCTCGCCGGCGGTCACGAGCGCTCAGGCGCCGGCAGCCGGCACGGCCGCCAGGCAAAAGCTGGAGGCGGCGGAACGCGCAGCCGGGTTGGTCGAGAGCGGCATGGTGGTGGGATTGGGCAGCGGCACCACGGCCGCGCTGGCGGTGCGCGCTTTGGGACGGCGGGTGGCCGCCGGCCTCGAGATCGTCGGCGTGCCGACGTCGGAAAAGACCGCGGCGCTGGCGCGCGAGCTGGGAATCCCGCTCTCGGACCTGGCGCGACACGAGCGCATCGATCTCACGATTGACGGCGCCGACGAGGTCGAGCGCGGCACGCTCCATCTGGTGAAGGGCCTGGGCGGGGCGCTGCTGCGGGAAAAGATCGTGGCCAGCGCCACCGCGCGGCTGGTGATCGTGGCCGACGAAAGCAAGGTGGTGGATCGGCTGCGGATCGCCAGCGGTCCTATCCCGATCGAGGTGGCCGCGTTCGGCTGGCAATCCACGGCGCGGCGGCTGCGCGCCATGGGCGGCGAATTCCGCCTGCGCCTGGGCGACGACGGCCAGCCGTTCGTTTCCGATGGCGGCCACTACATCGTGGACGCCGGGTTCGCCGGATTCGACTCCGCCGAAGAGCTGGCGGAGGCGCTGGACCGGACCGTGGGCGTGATGGAGCACGGCATGTTCCTCGGCATGGCGCGGCAGGCAATTGTCGGCGGGGCCGCGGGCATCGAAATCCTGGAGCGCCAGCCATGAAGGCGGCGGTTTTGCGCCGGCCGGGCGATGCGGCCGGGTCGCCGCTCGAGATCGAAGAGGTGTCCACGCCGCAGCCCGGCGCGGGCCAAGTGCAGCTGCGCGTTCGAGCCTGCGGCGTGTGCCGCACCGATCTCCACATCGTCGAAGGGGAACTGGGGCCGCACCGCCCGTCGCTGATTCCCGGACACCAGATCGTGGGTGAAGTGGTGGCGCCCGCGCCAGCCGGGATCACCGAGGGCGCGCGCGTAGGGGTGGGCTGGCTGGGCGGCACCGATGGCGCGTGCCGCTATTGCCGCCTCGGCATGGAGAACCTCTGCGATGCGCCCACCTTCACCGGCTACCACGTGGATGGCGGCTACGCCGGATACGCCGTGGCGCGCGCGGATTTCGTCTATCCGCTGCCGGAAGGCCTGAGCGATCTGGACGCCGCGCCGCTGCTGTGCGCCGGCATCATCGGCTTCCGCAGCTTGCGCGTGGCCGGCGTGGAACCGGGCGAGCGGGTGGGGCTGTTCGGATTCGGCGCTTCGGCGCACCTCGCCATCGCCGTGCTGCGGGCCTGGAACTGCGAGGTCTATGTGGCCACCCGCGGCGCCAGCCACCGAACTCTGGCGGAATCATTGGGTGCAACCTGGGTGGGCGCGGAACAGGACCGGCCGCCGGTCGAGCTCGACCGCGCGGTGACTTTCGCTCCGTCGGGCGATGTGGTGATAACCGCTCTGGCGAGCCTCCGCAAAGGCGGCGTAGTGGCCATCAACGCGATTCATCTCGACCGCATCCCGCAGTTCGATTACGACCGGCTGCTGTGGGGCGAGCGGCAGATCCGCAGCGTGGCCAACATGACGCGCGCCGATGCACGGGATTTCCTGAGGGTGGCGGCCGAGATCGGGCTGCGGCCGCGCGTCACCGTGTTCCCGCTCGAACAAGCCAACCAGGCGCTCCAGGCCGTCAAGCGGGACGCGATCGATGGCGCCGCGGTCATCGTGCCATGAATCGCCGGTCGCGCCGCAGCTCCCATTCCGCGCGGATGGCGGAGAGCAGGCGCGCCACACCGGATGCCCAGTCCGGAAAGAGGTCCACGTACTGCCACTCGCGCTGAATCGAGCGCGGCACGCGGCACGCGTCCAGCCGCACCGGCACCAGGAAGATTTCCTCCAGCGGAACCCGGCGCGCGCAATCGAGCGCATAGCGGATTTCGGCTTGAAAGCCGCCGCGCCTGGCCACCGAGCGCGACGAGAAGCACGGCACGCAGAAATCCGAAGTCTCGATGGCCGCCTCGAGGGCGCGCGCCCAGTTCTGCCCCGGCAGCAGTTTCTTGCTGTCCATCCAGGGGCTGAAGCCGGCGTGTTCGAAGGTCAGATAGAGCGCCGACGCGGCGTCGCGGTCTTCCGTCCCGTAGGCGATGAAGATGGCCGGTCGCGTGTGCGGCGCAAATCGGAATCCCGCCACCGGGTGGGGATAGAAGGTGCCTAGCCCATCGATCTCGACTGCCTTGCCTTCCGCCAGGCCGCCCAGCACCGCGCGCGAGAACCTCTCGAGCACCGGCGAATCAATCACGGCGGCTGTCGCCCTCGCGGTCGCACGCCAGGTTTCCATCCGGTTTGACGGTGAGCTTTCCGAGGCCCGGCAACCTCGCGTCCCGTCCGCGGCGGAGGCCGGCCACGATCTCCTGCACCAGGCGGTCCAGGCTGTCGGCGGCCTGGCCGACGCTCGAATTGGATTGCCGCGCCATCCGTTTTGCGATATCCGGCTTCTTCATTCCGTTTTGAATCTAGCAGGCGCGGCGAGAGAGAGCCTTGCCTCCGGCCCCGGCTCTCGACGCTAAGCGTTTGAAACGAAAACTGGAATTGGGATCCGTCGCGAAATGCCAATAGACGTGATTCCGATCTTAAGGTATTTTAATTACAATTTGTGGCGCTCTTGATTGCGTATGTGGTTATGATAAGCACCAGACGGGGATTTCTCGTCCAACCTTCACAAGGAGAATGGGAAGAATGAAGAAGTTGATGAGTCTGATGCTCGGTTTGGCCTTCATCGGTGGTTCGATTGCTCTTGCCGACGATGCCGCTACCACCAAGGACACCACCAAGACAACCGCGAAGAAGACGACCAAAGCAAAGGCGACCAAAGCAAAGCCGACGACAGACACCACGAAGAAAACCACGTAGGAGAGAGATCTCTACTGGTTGCAAGAAGAGCCGCGTAACAGCTTTAACAAGCTGCCGCGGCTCTTCTCGTCTGGGACCGCTCGCGGACATGAAGACCTTTTAATTCGCGCTTAAGGGCGGGTTCATGTACGAGTGGGTATGATTATAACCGAGGACGAGATACCTCGTTCCACCCTTCCAAAGGAGAACCGCACAAATGAAGAAATTGATGACCCTGATGCTTGGCTTGGCGTTCTTGAGCACGACCGTTGTCGTGGCGTTCGCCGACGAACCGACCACCACCACCAAGAAGACCACCAAGACGAAGGCAACGAAGGCCACCAAGACGAAGAAGGCCACCACTGCCGCAAAGACCACCGCGTAATCGTATCCGTTCCAGTTGGTATTCCCCAAAAAGCCGCGAGCAGCAATAGGCTGCCGCGGCTTTTCTCGTGTTGGAACGTAAGAAGGGCAAGCTAAAGCATGCCCCACCTGCCCCCCCCGCGTGTAACCTTCGGCAAATCAGCGACGCCCCTAGATTTTGGAACCTTCCACGTTTTGATCAAAGCGATGAAATCTCTTGGAGTTATAGCTTTAGCGACCCTGATCTGCGCCGGCGCGCAGGCCCAGCCGCCGGCCGCGCCGGCACGCGCGCGGGTGACCGGAACGGTCATTAGCGTGGATGCCGCATCCGGGGGGATTGTCCTCAAGACGGACAAGGGCGACGTCACCACCCTATCCACCACCGAGAAATCGTTCCTGCGCCGCCTGCCTCCCGGTGAGACCGACGCGAAAAAGGCGACCCCAGCCGGTCTGGCCGACATTGCGGCGGGCGACCGGGTGGTGGCCAGCGGGCAGTTCGCGGCCGACCAGAAATCGTTCGAGGCCCACACGGTGCTGGTGATGCCCAAGGCCAGCGTGGACGCGGTTCATGCCAAGGAGGAGGAAGACTGGCAGAAGCGCGGGACCACCGGAATCGTCACCGAGGTAAACCCGGCGGCTAAGACCGTCGTCATTAAGGCGGGGCGCGGCCAGTACACCGTGCAGGCGGCCGCAGCCACGGAGGTTCTCCGCTACGCAAAGGATTCGGCAAAGCTGGCGGACGCCAAGCCGGGAACGCTGGCCGAGATCCGCGTCGGCGACGAACTGCACGTGCTGGGCGATAAAAACGCGGACGGAACCGGAATCGCGGCGGAAAAACTGGTTTCGGGTTCTTTCCGGCAGATCGCAGCCACCATCGACGTGGTGGATGTGGCCGGCGGCACGCTGAGGGTCAAGGATCTGGCGCCGAAAAAGCCGGCGCCGCTGGTGCTCAAGATCACGCCGGATACGGTGATTCGCAAGCTGCCGGAGCAGATGGCGGCGATGATGGCGCGGCGCTACAACGCCGCCGCCGGCCGGGGCGCCGGCGGGTCAGGCAACTGGCAACAGGGAGGGCAGGGTG
>JBAVIH010000556.1:0-6669 GCA_049686695.1 Bryobacteraceae bacterium
CAACCAACCGAAAGCCGTTTACACAAAACTCTTGACACTGCCCTCAAGCGCGTTCCTTCGATATGGAACTCGGCTGCTTCCGCGATCAGGCGGCGTGTCTCATTGCGGCCCCTCAAGGCTGCGGCGTGAGTCTGTTATCGGGCGGAACATCGGGTGGCAGGCACCGCAGTATCGTATCAAAGACCTCGCGCGCCGTCGCCAAGGCCTCCGCGGCCTCTTCTGCCGTTGCTTCCTCGGGATCACCGGGATAGCGGAACTTCCAGGCATACTCGGTGAGCGGCGCCGCCCGGCGAAGCAACGGGTCCAAGCTGTGGTCGATCTGGCAGCACGCTTCTCCCAATTCGATCAGGTTGTGCGTCTTGCGGAACGGAACGCGATGCCACGACAGGAACGCCTTCAGAGATTTCTCCACAGCCTGCTGGGCGTGAAAGACAATGTCGTCGGAGAACGGCGGGTCCGCCTGCAATTCGTATTGGGCGGCCGCCAGATCCTTGCCCCCCTTCGAAAGCCAGGCGCGCACCTCGGCGACGAGGGCAGGATCATGCGGCATGGAGCAGTCTTCCCTCGCGAACGACAGTAGCCGGCAAGGACGTGGCCACGTGCAAGCGGCTATCGAACCGGCTGGCGGTCCAAACCAACACGTCGGACGCAACCCCAGTGCCCCAGAGCGCCACGTAGGCGGCGCGACTGCGACGGCGTTCGGGCGTCGCGTCGTCGGGCACGACCACCATAATATCGTAGTCGCTGTCCGGCCCGGCGTCTCCCCGGGCAACGGAACCGAAGAGGTAGATGCGCTCCGGGCGGTACGCTTCCACCAGACGGCGCACCACCTCGGACAAAACAGTATCGTTGGCGGTGGGAGTCTTGAAAAAAGTGGCGCGATCGAGAGCCATGGTTCGTCCCTCACCCAGTTTGCCACAACTGGCCTGATACGGACCTGGGTCCGAGGGAAACCCGTGGCACGAGGGAAACCCGTGGAAACCCGTGGCAGGCTACGTGTTTCCACTCATCTGCTTCAGCGCGCGATGCTCCGAGCAAGGGCCGAGTGCGAATGTGTTTGTTTGTGAGGCAGCTTGCCAAGCTGCGGGCCGATTGGAAATCGGCCCGTGAGGCGATTATCAATCGCCTCGCAGGATGACATCCTGCCCCACAACTTTAGCTTTCCGCGTCGATCGCGGCGATGGCTTCGGCGATTTCGCGGCCGGGATATTCGTAATCTTGCAATTTGCCGGAGATGAAATTCTCGTAGGCGCTCAGGTCGAAATGGCCGTGGCCGCTGAGGCCGAAGAGAATGACTTTGCCGACGCCGGCTTCCTTGGCGGCGAGCGCTTCATCCACCGCGGCGCGAATGGCATGGGCGCTCTCGGGTGCGGGCAGGATGCCCTCGGTGCGGGCGAACTGGATGGCCGCCTCGAAGACAGGGAGCTGGGTGTAAGCCTTGCCCTCGATGTGCCCCAACTTCACCAGGTGGCTGATCAGCGGGGAAGCGCCGTGGTAGCGCAAGCCGCCGGCGTGGATTCCCGGAGGCACGAAATCGTGGCCGAGGGTGAACATTTTGACCAGCGGCGTGAGCTTGGCCGTGTCGCCGTAATCGTAAGTGAACTTGCCCTTGGTGAGCGTGGGACAGGCGGAAGGTTCGATGGCGAGGATGCGCGGGCCCTTGCCGGCGAAACGGTCCAGCACATAGGGCAGCGCCAGGCCGCCGAAATTGCTGCCGCCGCCGAAGCAGCCGATCACCACGTCCGGATCCTCGCCCGCCATCTGCATTTGCAGTTTGGCTTCCTGGCCGATTACGGTCTGGTGCATCAGCACGTGATTGAGCACGCTACCCAGCGAGTAATTGGTGTCGGAGTGAGTGGCGGCGTCCTCGACGGCTTCACTGATGGCGATGCCCAGGCTGCCGGGCGAATCCGGGTGCGCGGCGAGCACCGCGCGGCCGGCGTTCGTCTGTGGGCTGGGGCTCGGAAACACCTCGGCGCCCCACACGTGCATCATCATGCGGCGATACGGTTTTTGATCGTAGCTGACGCGCACCATGTAGACGGTGCATTCCATGCCGAACATCTGGCAGGCCAGCGATAGTGCGCTGCCCCACTGCCCGGCGCCGGTTTCGGTGGCCAGGCGGCGAATGCCGGCGCGCTTGTTGTAATAGGCCTGCGCGACGGCCGTGTTGGGCTTGTGACTGCCGGCCGGGCTGGTGCCCTCGTACTTGTAATAGATGTGCGCCGGCGTGTCGAGCGCCTTCTCCAGGCGCCGCGCGCGGTAGAGAGGCGTGGCGCGCCACAGGCGATAGATGTCCATCACCTCGCCCGGGATATCGATCAACGGCTGCGGAGAGAACTCCTGCTCGATCAACTCCATCGGAAAAATCGGCGCCAGATCCTGGGGCGCCAGTGGCTGATGAGTGCCGGGATGCAGCGGCGGGGCGAGCGGCTCCGGGAGCGAGGGCAGCACGTTGACCCAGACCGAGGGGATCTGTTGGTCGGTAAGAAGGAATTTGGAGGGTTCAGACATGGAAGGTTTATTGTAATACGAGTGTGGGGCTACGCCCCATAGGCGCTAACTTAACGCCGGCCGACCGAGCCCGGAGGGCGAAAGAACATAGCCCAAGGCGTAAGCCTTGGGAAGTGGAGGAACACCCGGAAAGCCCCGGAACGGGGCGTAAGAACTTATCGCCAGCGGGGTTCTTACGCCCCCATCCGGGGGCTATGTTGGTTGCGACCCGGACCCACGGCTTGCGCCGTGGGCTACTCTCTGTCGCCCTCCGGGCTAGGAAAAGCCGGCTGGAGCGAACGTTTCTCACTCGAAATGTTCTTATGTTAGCGCCTGTCGGGCTACGCCCCCGTCCTGGGGACGGACCCTTGGCCGGCCTCTTAGCAGTGACGCAGGCGCTTCACTCGTCGAGCGGATCGCGGGTTTAGGGGGATCCGTGTGACCAGGGGGTCCGCCCTGGGTGCCGCCCCACCCGCCCCACCGGTCAACTTGGTTACCATGTGATTTCATGTTCGATTGGAAGCAGGATCCGCACCGGCGGCGCAACCCGTTAACGGGCGAATGGGTGCTCGTATCGCCGCATCGCACCGAGCGGCCCTGGCAGGGGCAGGTGGAGGAGGTCGCGCGCGCGGCGCAGCCCGAATACGACCCGAGCTGCTACCTGTGCCCCGGCAACGAGCGCGCCGGCGGCGTCCGCAATCCGGTTTACACATCCACCTTCGTTTTCGATAACGACTTCGCCGCGCTGCGGCCCGGCACGCCGCCGGACGTCTTCGACGCGGACGGACTGCTGGTGGCGCAAGGCGAGCCCGGCATCTGCCGCGTGGTGTGTTTCTCGCCTAAGCACCATCTCACGATTGCCCACATGGAGCCGGCCGATCTGCGCCGCGTGGCCGACACCTGGGCCGAGCAATACCGCGAACTGGGCGAGCGCGAATTCATCCGCTACGTGCAGATTTTCGAAAACCGCGGCGCCATGATGGGCTGCAGCAACCCGCATCCCCATTGCCAGATCTGGTGCAATTCGCACTTGCCGAACGAGGTTGCCAAGGAACAGGTCGCGCAACTGGCGTGGAGAGAAGAGCGGGCGCGGTGCCTGATCTGCGATTATGCGGCGCTCGAAGGCGCGGAAGGGGAACGGCTGGTGGAGGAGAACGAAAGCTGGATGGCGGCGGTTCCGTTTTGGGCGGTATGGCCGTTCGAGACGCTGGTGATGCCGCGCCGTCACGTGGCCGCCATCGACAGCCTGGATGACGCCGAGCGCGACGGCCTGGCCGACATTCTGAAACGCCTGACCTCGCGCTACGACCGCCTGTTTGCGGCGCCGTTCCCTTACAGCATGGGCTTTCACCAGAGTCCGACCGATGGGCAGGAGCACCCCGAGTGGCATATGCACCTGCATTTCCATCCGCCACTGCTGCGCTCGGCCACGGTGCGCAAATTCCTGGTGGGATACGAATTGCTGGCCACGCCGCAGCGCGACCTCACGCCGGAAGCCGCCGCCGAGCGCCTGCGCTCGGCGTAAGGAGGCACTCCCTTTTGTTGGGGCTCTGATGCGTTGATGCGCGTTCGGAGCCGCGATGATAGGGGAGCGGTCGTCCGCGATTGATCCCGCTATTTACGGACGAAGGCTACTGAATCGCGCCGTGCAGGGCTTGCCTGGCGAATTCGCCGGACGGGTTCAGCGTGTAGTTCCAGTCGCCGATCAGCGTCGGTCCCCATTCCGGGTCAAAGCACCAGACCATCCAACTGATGCCCCTGCCTTCCAGGTACTTGATAATCGACGGCCCATATTCCGGCGGCCTTTCGAATCCGCCGAACTCGGTGGCGACCACGGGGTAGGTAGCGGCGGCGAAACCGAAGTCCTCTTCCCATTTGGGCTCCCACGGCCGCGGCCGTTTGTTGGCGTAGGGATGAACCACGTAGCCGACGCCCTCGGCGGCGATGGGGCTGAGGATAACCGGCGTCAGATCGTACGCCCAATCGAAGCCGGCCACCAGCGGTATCGCCTTCGCGTTGTTGGCGCGAATGATGGCGATCAGGTTTTCATTGATCTTCTTCCAGTCGTCCCAGGAAATCGGGCCGAGCTGGTTGCGGAACGTGGTGGGTTCGTTGAAGAGCTCGAAGAACGCCACCGTGTTGTGGCCGGCGAAGTGGCGGGCGATGGTGCGCCAGAATTGGTTGGTCTCCTGGAGCGAAGTATCGTACATCGGGTCCTGAAAGACGCCGGTCGAGAGATTGCCGATGGAATGCCAGTCGAGATCGACATACATTCCCAGGTCGGTCGACCACTCCACGGCCTGGTCGAGCAGCTTGAGATACTCGGCCGGCGTTCGCTCCCGCCAGGCAACCGGATGGATCGGGATGCGCACCACGTGCGTGCCCATCTCCTGCACCTTGACGAAGTGCTCGCGGTTCCAGTGGCCCTGCATTTCGAGCTTGTCGGGATCCGAGATGGAAAGACCGCGGAACAGCACCGTCGCGCCCTGCGGGTCGACGAACTTGTTGCCCTTGACGGAGATCAACGGCAGCTTTTTGGCGTTGGCGGTGTAGGGGCGGATGCCCGGGCCGGCATCGTGCCACCAGGTGTGGGCGCGCGCCGCGGGAGCGGCCGGAGTCTGCGCCGCCGCGGCAGTGGCCAGCAGCGCGGCGCCGAGGGAGATGCGGATGGCGGTGTACTTCGTAGAGAGTCGCATAGGGATCAGAATGCTATTGGTAACCCATTGCTCGCCGGAGCGAAAGGGGGTGGGTGTCGGATCGAGAAGGAACTACTGCGGGCGGAAAGTCAGAAGCAATTGCGCAGTTTCTCTTTCCCTCTCATTCAGTCACAGGACCGATGCTCATCCCCTCTTCACAAACGCTTGAGCATCTCCCTGGCCTCCCGCAGCCGCGGGAACTTCTTTTCGGCCTCGCGGAACTCGCGGGTGTGCACGCGCCGGCGGGCGCCGGAATGATTGACGGGGAACCGCAGGTGCAGCATCTCGTGGAACACCACGTATTCGAGGGCCAGCAGCGGCGCGCCGGGTTGGTCGAAAATGCGGCTGATCACGATGGCGTTGTGCGACGGATCGAAGTGCCCGAGCATGCCGCGCGCCGGCCGGCGGCTCCACCCCAATTGCGGCCGCCCCATCAAGCCATCGAAGAACTGCGCATTGAGGCGCTCGAAAATCTCCTCCAGATTGTGGTGCTGTCCGGCGGGCCCGGAAATAAACTTGCGCCCGCGGATCTGGCGCAGCAGTTGCGCCTGGCGCCGGATATCGCGCCGGTTCAGATACAGCCGGTAGCGGTGCGCGTACATGGGCGGCACCGGTTTGCGGTAGAGCTTGCCGAGCAGGATGAACGCCAGCGCTTCGGTGACCGGGGCCGGCGCGCCGGCCAGCAGGTCGGTGATCCGCACCCGAAGGCAGCCGTCCCGCAGCGAAATCGAGCTGTCCGCGTTGGCGAACTGGCAGAACTCGATGCGCAGGCTGGGCAAAGGCGTGCGCGGCCGGAGTGCGCGGAAAACGCGGGCGTAGATTTCCTCGGGCGTTTCGAAAAACAGAAGAGCGGGCAGGCCGTCGCTCGCCAGCAGACTGTCTTCGTCCGGCATCCCGGTTCAGTGCGCCGAGTACTGCTGTTGCGGCTGATTGAGAACCACGTCAATCGTCTTTTCGTCCTCGTATATATCGAAGACATGGCCGTAAGTCTGGTACCCTTTGGCGTTGACCTGGATCAGGATGCTGCCTTGGGGGATGGCCGGCACCTTGGCTATACCATCCTGGTTGGTGCGCATTTCGAAAGTCGTGTTGACGGCCTTGTTGAAACGCTCGGCGGGATGCTTGGCGTCGGCTTTCCAGCGCACGATGACTTCGGCGCGGTCGATGGCGTGGCCGCCCTGCGTCTTCACGGTGATCTGGAGTTCGGTCGTGGGAGTTTCGGCCCAGGCCGCGGAAAGCGCCAGGCCGGCCAACGCGGCCACCAGCACGGAACAGCGAACAGTACGATTCCCCATCCCTCGATTATCGCCGATGCTAGAATAGAGTTGTAGTACCCACAGTGCTTCTAGCGAGAAATGGGGGCGCAACGGATTCGACGGGATTGAATCGGGGTGGGGAGGCGTGCCGGGTTCCGAGCTCCCGTAAAACGATCGGAAAAACAGAACTGCCAATACGCAGTTTGCATACGCTGCCTAATTAG
>JBAVIH010000557.1:0-4703 GCA_049686695.1 Bryobacteraceae bacterium
GTAGGGAGCCGGTCCACGGGTTCCCGCCGGAGAGCGCGGAGCGTGCGCTGCTTCTGCGAGTAAGTCATGCCACTTACCAGAACACGATGTTCAATCCGACTAGCACTGCGGCCACCAGCGCCGCCGCGAAGATGGGACGGCGATATAGGGGAACGACTTCGTCGGATGGAATCAGGGCCAGGCCGTACACAAGATTCCGCAGTTCCGAATCCGGTTTGGGTGTGGTCACCAAGCTGACCAGGATGGTGACGATCACGCAGACCAGCCACGACCAGATGAACCTGTACAGGTTTTCGGCCATCGGCTTGGCGTCCGCCGAGAGGGCGAGAATCGCCAACGCCGCGGGATGGAACTTCACCACCAACCAAAGCAGCATTGACGATGTGGTTCCGCAGAGCAGCCCCCAGAACCCTCCGGCCGGCGTGGCTCGCCTCCAGAGCATCCCAATAATCACGGTTCCAAACAGGGGAATAATGAAGAAGCCGAACAGTGCCTGAACGTAATCCATGATGCTGGCGAATTGCATCACCAGGTATGCCGCGCCAATACTCGCCGCCAGGCCGAAGACCGTGCACCAGCGCCCTATACTGAGGCATTTGAATTCATCGGCTGCGCGGTTCAGCACCGCGCGGTAGATATCGTAAGTCCACACCGTGGCGAACGCGCTGATGTTACCTGCCATCCCCGACATGAAGCCGGCGATCAGAGCGGTCACCCCGATGCCCAGGAAGCCCGGGCCGAGATACCGCGCCATCATCAGCGGCATCACTTCATTGAAGCTATGACCGCCGGTCGCGAGAGCCTCCGTCTCTCCTGTCAGTTTCATCGGTAGCACGGCCAGCCCTAACAAGCCGGGTAGGATGACAATCGCCGGCAGCAGCATCTTGAACGCGGCGCCAATCGTGGTGGCGATCTTGGCCGACCGCAAATCCCGCGCGGCCATCACTCGTTGCACAACCAGGAAATCGGTGGTCCAGTAGCCGAATGCGCCGATCAGTCCCAAACCGAACACCATCCCGGTCCAGTGCACGCCCATCGGGTTGTCCGCCGCCGAACCCATGTTCCGCCACATGTGCGTGTAATCCTGCAACGGAACCCGCCTGGCGATGCGCGCCAGCATGCCGCTCCAGCCGCCCGTCTCGATCAGGCCGAAGATAGGGATGGAGATGGTTCCCGCCCAGATCAGCACGAATTGAACGACTTCGTTCACAATGGCCGATAGCAGGCCTCCCAGCGCCACATAAACCCCCACGGTAAGAGTGGAAACCAGAATACTGAAGTTGATGTCCCAGCCCAGGATGACCTTCATCACCATAGCCATCGAGAACATGTTGATCCCGCTCATCAGCACGGTCATGGCCGCGAAAGATATGGCGGAAAGCAACCGCGCTCCCTCGCCGTATCGAAGCTTCAGATAGCCGGGTACGGAGTGCGCCTTCGAAACGTAATAAAACGGGATCATGACGATGCCGAGAAACAGCATCGCCGGAACCGCTCCTATCCAATACCAATGCGCGGCCAGCATGCCGTACTGATAAGCCGAAGCCGACCAACCCAGCAGTTCCAGCGTGCCCAGGTTCGCCGCGACGAAACTCAGGCCGGCCACCCAGGCGCCCACGCCCTTACCCGCAAAGAAGAAGTCGGCGCTGACCCGAACCCGGCGCTTCAAGTACACGCCGACTCCCAACACCACCGCAAAGTACAGGCAGATGACAAGAATGTCGGCAGGGGCCAGGGTTAGCAGCCGCGATGGCCTGCCCGTCTGAGTTATCGAACCGGCATGAGCCGCCGCGCCGAAGGCAAGCCAGCCGGCAGCCTTCCTTGCGATTCCGCTGCGTAGGGTTTGGGTGGGACGCAACATCATTCCAGATGCTATCAGCCTGCGCCGCCTGGCGTCGCGGCTTGCGCCAGGCGTTTCGGCGCGCGCGCGAGGGTGCAGTCGTGATATAAGTCGGCTGTTGAGCCAAACCAACGTCTCTTCGCGGGAGCGGCTGCGCGCCGCCCTGGAGCACCGCGAGCCGGATCGCATTCCGCTTCAATTCGATTCGCAATCTGCAAGCCGGCGCCCCGGTCGAGAACATCGTCGCCATGCTGGATGCCGTCCATCAATTCAACGGAGTTGCGCATGCCTGATCTGGACAAACTGCACGAAGCCGTGATCGAAGGAGATTGGAAAACCGCGGCCGCGGTGACGCGGGCGGCCATCGCGGAAGGGGTGGCGCCGCTCGCCATCGTCACCGGGTACCTGGTGCCGGCCATGGACGAGGTGGGCCGCCGCTTCGAGTGCGAAGAGTACTTCGTGCCCGAGATGCTGCTCTCGGCGCGCGCCATGAAGGCGTCCATGGAGATCGTCCGGCCGTTGCTGGCGGCGATGGGCACCCAGCCGGTGGGGCGCGTGGTGATCGGGACCGTCAAAGGCGACCTGCACGACATCGGCAAGAACCTGGTGGCGTCGATGCTGGAGGGCGGCGGCTTCGAGGTGATCGACCTGGGCGCGGACGTGGCGCCGGAGCGCTTCATCGAGGCGGCGGCCAAGCATAACGCCGGCCTGGTGGCACTCTCGGCGCTGCTCACGGTTACCATGACGTCGATGAAGACCACCATCGACGCCTTCGAGCGCGCGGGATTGCGCGGAAAGGTGAAGATCATGGTGGGCGGTGCGCCGGTCACCCAGCAGTATGCCGATTCGATCGGCGCCGACGGGTATGGCGAGAATGCCGCCGCCGCGGTGGCGCTGGCGCGAAAGCTGGTGGCCGCATGAGCCGCCTGCGCGAGTGGCTCGTCCGGGGTCCGCTGATCACCGACGGCGCGTGGGGGACCCAGTTGCAGGCGCGCGGATTGGCTCCCGGCGAGTCGCCCGACACCTGGAACCTGACCCATCCCGAGCGCGTGGAAGCCGTGGCGCGCGCCTATGTCGAGGCTGGCAGCCAGGTGATTCTCACCAACACCTTCCGCGCCAACGCAATCGCCATGGAAGGCGATCTGGAGGAGATCAATCGCGCCGGCGCCGCCATCTCGAAGCGCGCGGCGGCCGGGCATGCGCTGGTGTTCGCTTCCATCGGCCCCACGGGTAAGATGCTGATGGCGGGCGAAATCAGCCCCGAGCAGGCCAGTGCGGCCTTCGCCGCGCAGGCCAATGCTCTCGCGACGGCAGGCGCGGACGCCCTGCTGGTCGAGACCATGAGCGATATCGAGGAAGCCCGCCTGGCCGTGGCCGCGGCCATCGCCACCGGCCTGCCGGTCGTCGTTTCCTTCGCCTTCGATTCGGGCAAGAATAAGGACCGCACCATGATGGGTGCTACGCCCGAGGCCGTTGCCGCGGCGATGGCGGAAGCCGGTGCCGATGCGGTGGGCGCCAACTGCGGCGTCGGCGTCGAGTACGCCGCACCCATTTGCCGGCGCTTGCACGCGGCGTGCGATCTCCCGGTCTGGATCAAGCCCAACGCGGGCTTGCCGAAAATGGAGGGGACCGTCGTTCGATATGACGCCTCGGCGCAGTTCTTCGCGTCGCACTACGCGTCCCTGCGTCAGGCTGGCGCCTCGTTCGTGGGCGGCTGCTGCGGCTCCACGCCGGATTTCGTTCGCGCCCTGGTAAGCGCCAGATGCGCCTCAAGCTGATCGGTTGCGAGGTGCTGTTCCGCGAGATGTGCGACGCCTGCGCGCATGCGCCGCACCATGTGGACCTCGAGTTTCTGCCCAAAGGACTGCATGACCTCGGCGGCAAGCCGATGGCGGCGAAGATTCAGGAGGTGGTGGACCGCACGCCGGAAGGCGTCTACGACGCCATCCTGCTCGGTTACGGGCTCTGCGGCAACGGGCTCGACGGCTTGACCGCGCGGCACACCCGCCTGGTGCTGCCGCGCGCGCACGACTGCATCGCCCTGCTGATGGGCAGCCGTGAACGCTACCAGGCGTACTTCGAGCGAAACCCCGGCGCCTATTACCGGTCCACCGGCTGGCTGGAGCGCGGCAAAGGCTTGCAGCAGTTGACGCACAGCACCGTGGGCATCGACGAATCGCTGGAAGCCATGATCCGCAAATATGGCGACGATAACGGCCGTTATCTCTATGACGAGCTCACGCGCTACCGTTCGCACTACAGCAAGCTCACCTTCATCGAGACCGGTCTGGAGGCAGGCGGGACGTTCCTCGCCGAGGCGGCCGCCGAAGCCGCCCGGAATGGCTGGAGCTTGGAACGCTTGCCGGGCGATCTGGCCTGGTTGCGGCGCATGGTGGAGGGCGAGTGGGCGGAAACCGAGTTCGTGGTCGCCGCGCCCGGCCAGCGAATCGTGGCTAGCTACGACGCCGTCGTAGTGAGGGTGCAGGCATGACGGGCAAACAGCGCGTGCTCGCGAAATTGCGCGGCGAGCCCACCGATTCGCTGCCGCTGATGCCCATCGCCATGATGTTCGCCGCCGACCTGGCCGGCGTGCATTACCGCGACTACGCGCGCGACCACCGCGTTCTGGCCGAAGCGCAACTGGCGGTCGCGGATCGTTTCGATTTCGACCACGTATCTGCCATCTCCGACCCCGCCCGCGAAGCGTCCGACCTCGGCGGCGCCGTCGAGTGGTTCGACGACCAGCCGCCCGCGATTGTCGAGAGCCGCGCCCTGCTCGACGAAAAAAGCAAGCTCGCGGCTTTGCGGCTGCCCGACCCGGCCGCGCCCGGCCGCATGCGCGATCGCGTCGAGGCGGTGCGGC
>JBAVIH010000558.1:0-3547 GCA_049686695.1 Bryobacteraceae bacterium
GAATCAGGCTCATGGTTCTCCGTGGGTTGCCTCGCGCTCGTCCGAGACATGGCCGGAAATTAGGATAACACTTGTGCGGGCGCTCGGTGCGGTCGCTGTGGCGCGCCGAGCAGGTAGCGGTCGACCAGGTGGTCGGCAAAGCCACGCTGCGCGATCTCCCGCAAAACGAGCGTGAGATGGGCATCGGTGTGCGAGAGCCTGCCATCGGGGCTAAACTGGTTGCAGGAGGAGGATGTAGCCGTGGACGCTTTGGCAGAGAGGCTGGACGCCAGATTACGCGAGTGGAAGCCGGAAACGGCTGCTGAAGTGCGCGAGCGCGTCGCGGAGGTAATGGAACTCGCCGACCTCGATGTTCTCGATCTGATGCGCCCGCGCGCGATCGAACAGGAGGTCCTCGACCTGCTCGATGAGTCCGCAACCCGGTGAGGTTTGGCTGGCCGATTTGGGCTTCGCTGGAAAGACGCGGCCGGTGGTGATCGTATCGCGTCAAGATCCGGATCCACCGCGCGCGCTCGTGCTGTATGTGCCTCTCACCACGCAAAACAGAATGAGCCCGTACGAGGTTCCTTTACCGCGATTTCCGTTCCTCGACCGGGAATCGGTAGCCAACGTTCAGGGCCTTGCCTCCATCCCGACCGTGCGGCTGGAGCGGAAACTCGGCAAATTTCCGAAAGACGTGATGACAAAGCTGAAGGCCAGACTGGCATTCGTTCTCGATCTGGAATCCGGGACCAAGTAGCCTCGGCTGAGTCGGTCCTCCTGGCGCTTCCCTCAGCTACCGCGCCAGCTCCGCCACCCGCCGTTTGATCTCCAATACCTCGCGCCGCAGCTCGGGCAGCCTGGCGAGGTTGGCGAGTTGCTCGAGGTGCTGGCGCAGCGGCCGCGCCGGCGTGCCCCACACCGTCTCTCCGGAACGCACCACCTTCGATGTGAGTACGCCGCAGCCCGAGCCCAGCACCGCCCGCGATTCGATCCGCGCCTTGTCGCCAATCCCCACCTGGCCTCCGATCACGGCGTAGTCCTCCACCACCACCGAACCGGAAAATCCGGTTTGCGCCGCCACCACCACGTGGCGGCCGATGCGGCAGTTGTGAGCCACGTGCACCATGTTGTCGAGCTTGGTGCCCTCGCCGATCACGGTCACCCCGAGCGCCGCGCGGTCCACGCAGGAGTTGGCGCCGATCTCCACAAAATCGCCGATCTCGACGCGCCCCACCTGCGGAAACTTGTGCCAGCGGTCGTGATCCCTCACGTAGCCGAATCCATCCGCGCCGATCACCGCGCCGGAATGAATGATGACACCGCGCCCTATGTCCACGTTGTCGTATATGGTGACGTTGGGATGCAGCACGGCGCCATCGCCGAGCACCACGCGCTTGCCGACCACAGTCCCCGCGCCGATGCTGACCGCCACGCCCGCGCGCGTTCCGTCCCCCACCACAGCGTGCGGCCCCACGTAAACCAGGGCGCCCAGTTCGACGTTGACGCCCACCACGGCCGTGGGATGGATGCCGGGCTTAAGTTCCGCCGTGGGATAGAAGCGGCTCATCGCGCGCGCGAATGCCGTGCGCGGTTCCGGCACCCGAATCACGGTGCGGTAACACGGTTCCGGCCAGTCGAGTGGCACCAGCAGGCACCCCGCGGCCGAGCTTTCGGCCTGCGCCGCGGCTTTTCGCCCGCCCACAAACGCCAGTTCCGACGCGCCGGCCGATTCAATCGCGCCCGCGCCCGTCAGTTCCTTTTCGCCATCGCCTTCAAACGTGGCGCTCAACCATTCGGCCAGTTCACGAACCCGCATGGCCCTATCATGACAAATCCGTCGCGCGCCGGGGCCGCATGCTAAAATGAAGATTCGTGGCCCTCCACCGGCGCCGCCCGAGATTCTTCCAACCGAAATCAATTGATGAAAACCAGCAATACCGCCATCCGCAACGTCGCCATCATCGCCCACGTCGATCACGGGAAAACCACGCTCGTCGATGCCATGCTCCATCAGAGCGGTATTTTCCGCGACAACGAGCAGACCGTCGAGCGGATCATGGATTCCAACGAGCTCGAGCGCGAGCGTGGCATCACCATCCTCAGCAAAATCACCGGCGTGCGTTACCACGGCGTGAAGATCAATATCGTCGATACCCCCGGCCATAGCGATTTCGGCGGCGAGGTGGAGCGCGCGCTCAAGATCGTCGATGGCGTGATGCTGCTGGTGGACGCGAGCGAAGGACCGCTGCCGCAGACGCGCTACGTGCTCTCGAAGGCGCTCGAAGCCCATCTGCCGCCCATCGTGGTGATCAACAAAATCGATCGCCCCGACGCGCGCTGCCAGGACGTGCTCAACGAGATCTACGACCTGTTCATCGACCTCGATGCCACGGAGGACCAGCTCGATTTCAAGGTGCTTTACGCAATCTCCAAGACTGGCGTGGCCAAAGAGTCGCTCGAAGATCCCTCTACCGACCTGCGCCCTCTGTTCGACGCCATCCTGACCCACATCCCGCCGCCGGTGGGCGAGCCCGATGAGGTGTTGCAGATGCTGGTCGCTAACTTGGATTACAGCGACTACCTGGGCCGGCTGGCGATCGGCCGCGTCTTTCACGGCACGCTGAACTACGGCGACACGGTGGCCGTCGCCAAGCGCGATGGATCGCTCCAGACCACCAGGATTACCAAGCTCTACTCGTTCGAGGGGCTCAAGCGGGTGGACGAAACGGTGGGCCGGCCGGGCGATATCCTCGCCATCGCAGGCGTGGAAGGCATTACCATCGGCGAGACCGTCACCAGCGTCGAGACCCCCATGCCGCTGCCCCATGTCGCGATCGACGAGCCGACCATCGCCATGGCGTTCACCATCAACACGTCGCCCTTCGCCGGCCGCGAGGGGCAATGGGTGACGTCACGCAACCTGCGCGAGCGGCTCGACAAGGAACTGCTCACCAACGTTTCCATACGCGTTGAGGAACTGGGACACGATACGTTCAAGGTGATGGGCCGCGGCGAGTTGCAACTGGCCATTCTGGTCGAGATGATGCGCCGCGAAGGTTATGAGTTAGCCGTGGGTAAGCCCGAAATTCTCACCCGCACGGTCTGCGGCAAGATCCAGGAGCCGGTCGAACTGCTGGTTATCGATTGTCCGGAGAGTTTTCTGGGTGTGGTGATTGAGAAGTTGGGCGCGCGCAAGGGCAAGATGGTCAAGATGGTGAATCACGGCTCGGGCCGCGTGCGCCTGGAGTTCCACATCCCTTCGCGCGGTCTCATCGGCTTGCGCAGCGAGATTCTCACCGACACGCGCGGCACCGCCATCATGAATTCGCTCTTCCACGGCTACATCGAGTGGCAAGGCGATATCCCGACGCGGCCCACCGGGTCGCTGGTGGCGGACCGGCCCGGCAGAGCCACCGGCCACGCCATTTTCAATTTGCAGGAGCGCGGCGAGATTTTCATTGCACCCGGCGCCGAAGTCTATGAAGGCATGGTGATCGGCGAGAACGCGCGTGAGAAGGATCTGGACGTCAACATCGTCAAGGAAAAGAAGCTCACCAACATGCGC
>JBAVIH010000559.1:0-12811 GCA_049686695.1 Bryobacteraceae bacterium
GATACACGGTGTAAGTGCCCGGCGCCGTCAGCCAACTGCCCGAAGTCGTGTCCCAATAGGACAACGGATGCGAAGAGTCGTTCCGATCCACTTCGATCGTCACGCTCTGCTGCTGGCCGGGCGTGAGCCAGACCTTCTGCCATCCCACCAGGCGCTTGGGCGGTTCGTTGGTGCCGGCCGGCAACGCCAGGTAAACCTGCGCCACTTCCGCGCCCATCGTCGCGCCGGTGTTCGTCAGGTTGAACGTCACCTGGAAATTGGGATTACTTGCGGTCAGGTTGTTGACCAGCGCCACGCCGGAAAACTGAAAGGTCGTATAAGACAGTCCGAAGCCAAAAGGAAACTCCGGAGTGTAGTTATTCGAGTCATACCACTTATAACCGACCTTCAGGCCTTCGATCGTGTAATCCGTCGTGAAGGGCGTGTTCGCGCTGTTCGACCCGGGAATCACCGGGCGCGGCAGTTGGTTCACGCTGGCGGGAAACGTGACCGGCAGCTTGCCCGACGGGTTCACGCTGCCGAACAGGATATTGGCGATCGCCTGCCCGCCGCGTATCCCGGGGAACCATGCCTCCAACACCGCGTTCACGCTGCCCAGCCACGGGAGCACCTGCGCGCCGCCGTTTTCCATCACCACGATGGTGTGCGGATTGGCCGCCGCCACCGCTTCCACCAGCGCGTCCTGATTGATGGGCGTCGAGTGAATCACGTCGGTGAAATTCAGGCTGGGCATGTCCATCCCTTCACTGGTCCACTGGCTGACGAAGACGATCGCCACGTTGGCGGATTTGGCCAGCGCCGCCGCCTGGGCCGCGTTGGTTCCTGCGTTGTACAAAACCGTCGCGTAGGGCGCCGCGGCCCGGATCCACTGGGCCGGCGAAGAAGGAACCCAGACCACCTGCGACCATCCGGGAACCGCGGGATAGCCTTCGTACAGCGCCGCGCCCTCGGTGGGATACACCTGCGCCGAGCCGCCGCCGGAGATCACCCCGATATCGGCGTGCGAGCCGATCACCGCGATCGAGCTGAGCGACGCCGCGTTCAGCGGCAGTTGCCCGTTTGCGTTCTTCAGCAGCACCGCCCCCTGCTCCTCCACGGTCTGCGCGACCGTCTCGTCGGCGGCGACCATGGCGCTGGGCAGCGCCGTAACCGCGGCCGGCTGGTTGAACACTCCCACCTGATACATCGCGTGCAGAATTCGCGTCACCATGTCATCCACGCGCGATTGCGGCAACTGCCCCGACGCGATGGCCGCGCCGAACGCGGTCGCGTTGAAGAATTCGTTGTCCGGCTGTTCCTGATCGAGCCCGGCGTTCGCCGCCGTCACCGTCGTCGAGGAGGGCCCCGACGCCGGCAGCGCCCACCAGTCCGACATGACGAATCCCGGGAAGCCCCAATCGGTCTTCAATACCTGGGTGAGTAAGTACGGGTCTTCGCAGGCCCAGGTGCCGTTCAGCAGGTTATAAGAACACATCACCGACTGCACGCCCCCGTCCTTGGCGCCAATCTCAAACGCCAGTAAGTCGCTTTCCCGCCCGCTCCGGTCGTCGATGAGCACGTTACTCTCGGTGCGGCCAGTCTCCTGGTCGTTGAACGCATAGTGCTTGACGCCTCCGATCACGTGTTGGTCCTGCACGCCCTTCACGTGAGCCGCGGCGACCTTGCCGGCCAGGATCGGATCCTCGCCCTTGGTCTCGAAGGTTCGGCCGTCGCGCGGCTCGCGGCCGATCATGTTGGTATTGCCGCCCAGGTTCACGTTCATCCCCCAGGCGTTAGTTTCGGCGCCGATCACCGATCCGAACTGGTACGCCAGGCCCAGGTCCCAGGTGGCCGCGCTGGCGATGGAGGATGGCAGCACCGTCGACGGCGCCTTGCCATCCGCCACTCCCAGGCTGCCATCGACAAAGTAGAGAGCCGGAATGCCCAGCGCCGGAATGCCGGGGATATAGCCGCCCGCGCCGTTGGGCGGGTTGAAGATGTTGGTGACCGGGCCAAGCGCGCCCGCCACCATTTGCAGTTTCTGCGCCTGCGTCATTTGCCCGAGCATCTGCGCCGCGAGTTGGGCCGCGGTGGGCGGCGCCGGCAGCCAGAATATGCCGGTGGCGCCGTTGATGGTCAGCACCGCCTGCACCGGCGCGCCCGATGGTACGCCCGCCGGATAGGTGAAGTTCAACTGGTCGATGATCAAGCCCGGCGCGGCGCCACAGTAAGTCACCGTGGCCGCGACGCCGCCGATCGTCAACTGGCAACTGGCCGTGCCGCCGGCCACCGACAGGTCGTTGATGTTCGTCGCTCCATCGCCCACGCCATCCTGCTCGGGCAGGTTCTTGGGTCCCAATCCGTTGGCCCAGAGTTGATACGTGCCGCCCGCCTGCACCGTGCACTGCGAGATGAGGCAGCCCTGCGCCGCGGTCCCGGTCACCCACGCCACTCCGGTCGTGTAGCTGTTGAGGAACATCGAAGGCGCCGCCGTCGACGCGATCGTAATCGCCTCCACGTTGCCGGTCACGCCGGCGCGCGTCACCTGCACATTCACCGCCGGGCCCGGCGCGGTCTCCCATGGCACCTGGAAATTGATCTGCCCCGGGCTGACGAAAGTGAGCGGCGCATTCACGTTATTGACGCTCACGCCGACGCCCGCCACCGAGGTCAGGAAGTGGTTGTTGCTGTCGAGCACCTGCGAGCCCTGGTACGTGTTATCGGCGAGATTGTTGCCGAACAACGACACCAGGCTGCCGGGCGCGATGTCACCCAGGAACGACGCGGCATTCAGAATCCCCGAGGGGTTGATCGCCGGCGTCGTGGTGGTAATGGCGGCAGGCTGGTACACGCGCACGTAGTCCACCAGCATGTCCTGGTTCGGAAACGGCTGGCTGGGATCCGGTGTGCCGAGAAACGTGCTGGGCCCGCCGATCGCCAGGTTCAGCAGCAGGAAAAACGGCGCGTTGAATTTCCACTGCCCCGACGGAACCACGGACGGCGTGGCCGTGTAATAGAGAGCGCCATCGACATAGAACGCGACCGAGTCTTCGGACCACTGGATGGCGTAGATGTGGTAATCGTCCGACACCGTTTCGCCCAGCGGCAGCTTGTACTGGCCGCCGGCGCCGTAGTCGCTCGAGCTGCCCGTGGCAACCGGCCCGTGCGCGGTTCCGTTGTTGGTGGAGAGATCGTTCACGCTGCCGAAGGTCCCGAAGTTCTCCATGATGTCGACTTCGCCGCAGGCCGGCCAGGAGACCGTTCCGATATTCTCGCCCAGCATCCAGAAGGCGGGCCACACGCCATGGCCGAACGGCAGCTTGATTCTGGCTTCCACCAGGCCGTACGTCCAGCTCAGATCGGTAGTGTGCGTGGAGGCGCCGGGGCTGCCGGTCTGCAGGCGCGCGGACGTGTAGTTGCCATTGGAATCGCGGATGGCGCGAATCACCAGGTTGCCGTTGCCGTCTTGAAAAGCGTTGTTGGTGGAGCTGGTGTAGGTTTCGAACTCGTGGTTGCCCCAGCCCCCGCCGCCCAGATCGTAGTTCCACTTGGTGGGATCCGGCGGAGTTCCCGCCGGCCCGTTGAATTCATCGCTCCACACGAGCTGCCAGCCGGTGGTGGTGGTCTGGGACGCCGCCGCAAACGCGGTCAACAATGTTAAGGATGTTACCAAAAGGATGCGCATAACCCGTGTCCATCATGGACCAATCGGCGCGGAGTTTCAAGCTGGCCCGGCAATCGGCGGCGGGCGGGGCAAACTGCGGCCGGCCATGGCCCGGCATCACCAGTACGGAACGTATGGAACCACCGAAACCCGGAGTTTGACGCTCCAGGCTGCTGATTTCAGGACATTTGGGGATGAAACTCCCGAGTTGGGCAGGCTGGGGCTCCCGGTTCGGCAAGTTTTGTCGATTATGTAAATTTAATAATTGCCCTGGGCAGGCCGGATGGCGGCGCCAGGGGCCATTTTGGCCGCTCGGCGCCCAGATTTCCGTTAAATGGGACGCGCGGACCCGAAAAACATCGGCTTTCTACCAATTCCCGTATCGTTCGGGAGGGGGGGCGTCGTTTGGGGCCAGACAAGCGCCTCGCCCCGCTTTTTCATAGGATTAACACCCTTGACACTGTCGGTGAAACGTTTTATTCTGCTGCGGACAGGGTTTTCAGGTATTAGGGCGTTAGAGTCTCGTTCTGCCGCCGTGCAGAAGCGCGAGCTAGCGTAAGTTTGGTGTTGAAAGTACAAAAAAAAGAGGAGATCTCGCTAAATGGGTTACACGTATAATCCAAAGGCAAGGGGTCAGGTCCTACAGGGGTGTAGGGGCCGGACCGCGAACCTCATTTTCTTTGGGCTGCTAGTCGCAGTCCTCATCCTTTGTCAATTACCGGCACTCGCCCAGCACGCGGCCGGTTCAATCGCCGGCGCAGTAGCCGACAAGTCGGGCGCCGTGATTCCGGGCGCGAAAGTGACGGTGAAGAACGAAGCCAACAATAACACCTTCGACGGCGTTACCAACGGCTCCGGCATCTTCAGCTTCCCGACGATTCTGCCTGGCACTTACACGGTGACGGTGACGGCTCCTGGTCTCCAGACTTATGAGCTGCAGCACGTCACGGTAACGCAGGGCGCTGCGGTCGGCATTCCGACTATCACGTTGCAGGTCGCCACAACCAAGGAACAGATTGAAATCGTGGCTTCCGGCGACATGGCGGTCCCCATCGATTCGCCGCAGGTCAGCCAGACCTTGAACCAGAACATGATCACCGATCTTTCGATCGTCGGCCGCGACGCGGCCGAGCTGATGAAGATCATGCCTGGCATGGCTATGACACAGGGCTTGGGTCAGGGCATGTGGAACAGCTACACGACCCAGATCAACACGGGCCCCATCGGCGCATTTTCCGCCAATGGCACGCAGCCGAACGGCGCCGTGACCATGACGTCGGACGGCGCGAACCTGCTCGACCCGGGCAACCAGGGAACGCAGACCGCCAATATCAACCAGAACCAGGTGGCGGAAGTATCGGTTCTCACATCGGCCTACGACGCATCGTTCTCCAAGGGGCCGGTAACGCTGCAAGCGTATGGCAAGAGCGGCAGCGCGCAGTTCCACGGGCAGGCTTATCTCTATACCCGCAACGGCCAGTTCAATTCGATTGACGCCTATGACAAGTCGCAGGGCTTGAAGCCGATCAGCGACAGTTTCTATTATCCCGGCGGCGATTTCGGCGGCCCGGTGCTGATCCCCGGCTCGAAGTTCAATCGCAATCGCGACAAGCTGTTCTTCTACGGCGCCTACGAGTACATGAAACAGAAGCCGGCGGGCTCGTCCTACCAGTTCTTCGTTCCCACTTCCGATATGCTGGCGGGCAACTTCACGCCGGCCTACCTGGCTACTCTCGGCCCGCAGTGGACTTCCAGCGGCGCCAGGAGCAACGGCGCTGTGGTCCCGAATTGCGTGGGCGGCAGCGGCAGCGGACCGGGTTGCGGCAATATGACGATCCCGAACGGCCAGATCCCGCAGAGCATGATCGATGCGAATTCGCTGGCCGTAATGAAACTGGATCCGGCCGCCAACGAGAATCCGACCACCAACTCGACGGGCAGCAACTACTACTACTTCCTCGGCCCGCCGGTAAACCGCTGGGAACTCCGGCTCCGTGGCGATTACAACATCAGCGACAAGACCAAGCTGTATTTCAGTTGGAATCACCAGCACGAGATCGACCAGAATCCGTTCTACGTGTGGTGGTGGGGATCTCCCAGCACCCTCCCCTATCCGTCGTCGCAGGACGCGACCCAGCTAGCCAACGTATATAGCGCGAACCTGGTTCATGTGTTCAGCCCCACGCTGACCAATGAATTCGTGTTCGCGGATGCGATCTTCGACAACCCGGTCGTTCTGGCCAATCCGGACGCGGTGAACCCCGCCAAGATCGGCATGACCTACACCGGTTTCTTCAAGGATCCGTACACGCCGCAGATTCCGGACATTTACGGTTGGAACAACGTCATCAGCGGTTTCTACACCGAACAGTACGGTTCCGTGTTCAAGGGCATGAAGAACACGTTCGGCAAGGATTCTTCGACGCCGAACATTGCCGACAACATCAACTACGTGGTCGGAAAGCATACCCTGAAGGCCGGCTTCTATTGGGACTTCGCTCAGAACTACCAGAGCTCCACGGGCGTTGGATCCGTAATGGGCGAGGCGGACTTCGAGAACTGGGGCGCAACCAGCAGCGGCAACCCGCTGGCGGATGAATTGATCGCCCACGCGAGCGGCTGGAGCCAATCCAACGGCGGCGTGACGAACAACTTCAAGTACTACACTTACGGGTGGTATGTGAACGACTCGTGGAAGGCCGGCCGGCGATTGACCCTGACCTTGGGCATCCGGCTTGACCACCTCGGCGAGTGGACGGCTTCGAACTGCCCTGGTTTCCCGGTTGGAACCAGCCAGATTTCGCCGTGTCCCGGTCTCGCGGTTTGGGATCCTGCAACCTACACCAACAATTCGGCCAGCAGCACCATTCCCTGGCAGGGTGTGCAGTGGCACGCGATCAACTCGGCGATCCCGACCTCGGGCTTCCCGTCGAAGTCGGTTTTCCCGCTGCCTCGCGTCGGCGCCGCCTATGATATCTTCGGCGACGGCAAGACGGTGGTTCGCGGCGGCATCGGCCTGTATCGTTATCAGCTCGCTTACAACAGCGTCAGCGGCTCGTCATTCAACGATCCTCTCGGCGTCGAGAGCCTCGGTAACACCTGGGGCTGCTGCGTGGGCTGGAACAACTTCTCGGCGTTCTCACCCGCGTCGGGCGTCCCGGGCGAAGGTTCGTCTCAGGGCGGCCTGCTGCAGATGAACGACGAAAAGACCCCTTACACCTGGACCTACAACGTGACGGTCGATCAGCGGCTGCCGGGGCGTAGCGTTCTCGAACTGCAGTACACCGGCAACAAGTCGAAGGACGAAATGCTGCACAGCTCGCTGTCCAACCTGGACAACATTCCGTTCAAGGCCTTCTTCGGGCCCGATCCGTTGACGGGGAACACGATTGGCTTCATGAACAACCCAGCCAGTTTCTCCGGCTTCCCGACCAACGACTTCCTTCCGATTCAGTTCTACACCTCCATGCAGTTGGTATCGCACGGCAGCTATTCCAACTACAACGGCTTCGTCGCGTCCTGGCAGAAACAGACCGGCCGCATCACGTTCACCACCAATTACACATTCAGCAAGGTGTTGGGCGTGCGCGATCAGGAATCTGACAACGGCGCGGGCGACGGCACCACCCTGTGGCCTTACAGCCTCGCGGCGAATTACGGCACCCTGGCCTGGGATCACACCCATATCTTCAACGCAGCGTATGTGATCAACCTGCCGAGCCCCGTAAAGGGCAACCCGTTCCTGGGCGGCGTGGTCAATGGCTGGGTACTTTCCGGCATCACGCAGGCACAGTCCGGCGCGCCGATTCAGCCCAACACGGGCGGCACGCTGAACGTGAACTTCGGCCCCAACTACACCAACATGATCGAGCTCGGCACCAACTCGGCGACTCTGTCGCCGCTGCTGACCTGCGATCCGCGGAAGGGTCTCTCCTCGGGCCAGTACTTCAACCCGGGTTGCTTTACTCCTCCGCCTCCGGGAACAGAGGGCAACATTATCTGGCCCTACATCCACGGTCCGGCGTTCTTCAACAGCGACCTGGCGATTTACAAGAGGTTCGCATTCAAGGAACATCAGAGAGTCGAACTCCGCTTCTCCGCGTTCAACTTCCTGAATCATCCGCTGCCCCAGTTCGGGATGGGCGGAGCCAACGATTTGAACCTCAGCTTCACCAATTCGTCCAATGCGCTGCTGCTCACCAACCAGAGCGCCAACACCAACGGCAAACCGATGTTCGATTCCAACGGCGTACGCCGCGTGGTCGAATTCGCAGCCAAGTATAACTTCTAAGTCTCGCAGGGCGAGGCTTACATAACCAGAAAGGGGCGGCCGCAAGCCGCCCCTTTTTTTTTGTTGCATCAGGCTCGTTCCTCTCCGGCTCCCCGGGGTCTTCCTGGATTACGGACGCTTTCTCTCGCGACCTCCCCGCCAAAACTCAAACCGGGCAAGAAAGAAGGCGCCAGGGGCTGAAGCCCTATGATCCACGCAGATCGACGGCCCCGCATCTGGATGAATCGCAGATGCCTTCGCGGTTGCTCTCGGTCCCTTCGAGGGCGATGGCCAGCCAGTGGGCCTGGGGCTGGCGCCAGGATCAAGATCGTCGCTCAAGGATGTGCCCGGCAACCAGGTGCTCCAGGTGAAAGAGGCTCAGTAGGGCGGCGTCTCATTGCCGAGCACCTAACCGACTCGCGGCGCGGAAAGAACACGCAACTTCCGTTAGCGGACCTGTCGTGTGCGTTTGTCAACTGGATTTGGCCCACTTTGATACTCTGATTTGGCCCCCCTATAAGACCAAAGATTCTTCCTGCCTGCTTTCTGTCGCCGGTGGCCCCGGCCGAAGCGGAGCCCTGCGCCGCGTTTTTGCGGCGCGTTTAGGGCGCAGCGTAGGCCGGGGCTACCGGCAACAGGCGATCAGATAATCTCCAGCGGCACGCGCCCGGCCGGATTGAAGTCGTGGTCAAACGGAATCCGTTCGGTCGCCGCCGTGTCTCCCACGTAAACCTCAAACGCCGTTCGCCCCATTCCGCGTTCTTCTAGGTAGACGACCTCCGCAAACCGGCAGTCGATTGTTGGCGCCCGCTTGTCTTGCTTCGTCGGCACCAGGGAGTACTCTTCCGCCGCGCCGATCCGAAGCACCTCCTGAAAAGCCGTGTCTCGATCCTCGCTGAGGAAGATGTGTTCGGCTTCCCGCCAGTGATCCAGACCTCGGCCCTCCTCCAGAACAGCCCACCTCAGTCGCGCCTGGAACCACTGCCGCGGTTTCGGTTCGCTCATGCTTTTGCTCCTTTATTCTTAGCCATGGTTCGGCGGAACCGGTAGGACTCGGTTCCGGTCTCGATGATGTGAGCCTGGTCCGTCAGCCGGTCCACCATCGCCTTACACAGTCGCGCATTCGGAATCATCGTTGTCCACTCCGAGAAGGGTAGATTCGTGGTCACAATCACCGCCGCCCGTTCGGCCCGCCCGGCGATCACCTGGAACAGCAACTCGGCCGCGGTCTCCGGCATCGCCACGTAGCACAGCTCGTCCAATACGATCAGCTCGTAGCGCATCCAGCGGCTGACTGCCCGACTGACCTCGTTCTTCTCCCGCGCTTCGACCAACTCGTTGACCAACTCGGCCGCGGTGGTGAAGCGCACTCGCTTCCGCTGCTGGCAGGCCGAAACCGCCAGGGCGGTCGCCAAGTGCGTCTTGCCGGTCCCTGTGTCGCCCAGAAAAATCACCGGCTCGGTGCGGATCAGATAATCGCCTTCGGCCAGCTTCCGCAGGCGTGCCGCCGGCAAATGCCCTGCCGTTTCAAAGTCGATCTCCTCTAACGTCTTGATCTTCGGGAAATGCGCGTCCTTCAGTCGCCGCGCTATCACGTTCTTCTCGCGCTCCTCCACTTCGGCTTCCAGCAACGCCTCCAGAAAAGCCAGGTGGCTGCGCTTTTCTTTGATCGCTTGCTCGGCCAGGCGCACGCACTGCCCGGCCACCGTCGGCATGTGCAGCCGCCGGCACGACTGCTTGATGGAGGCGATATCCATGGCCGTCTTCGGTTCGCTCATTGGATCACCTCCGTCGGCACCGTGTTGGCCAGCAGTCGGTCATAATCGTGCAGGTTCGGCTGCGGCCGTTCATAGCGGCGGAGCCAGCCCACATCCAGCGCCTCGCCGGCGGCGCGTTTTTCCAGCTCCGGCAGCTTCAGCAAATACCGGATGACCCCCACATCGGAACCACCCATGGCCACAGCCTGTTCCACGGCCTGGCGCAGGCGGTCGTATCCATGGTCCCGCCCCAGCAGCAGCACGTCGATCATGGCCCGCGTGCCGTCCGCTTTCCCGCGGCGCTGCTCGAGGTTCGCCCAGAACTGGTCGAAGCTCTCCGGCCAGCGACCTTGCGCCCGCCACTGCTCCAGCGCCGTCGATCCCGCCAAGGCTCCGGGCTTCTTCGCCAGCACGTCCAGATAATGCTCCAGGTCTAAGATCTTCTGCTGCCGGCTGAAGCACCGCTCGTGCCGCGCCACGCACTTGCCGTCATGCCAGATCTCCACGTAGGCGGCGTGCGCCTTGGCTTCGGTGCGGGCCCCAGCGGGCAGCGGCGCCGAGTAGAAGTTCGTCAACACGTTCACGCAGCCGCTGCCGTTGACCTTCGGAAACGAGACCGCCGCCAGATCGAATCCTTCCGGAGCCAGGGGCAGCAGATGCTCGCGCTCGGTCGCCATGGCCGCCCCGATCGTCTGATTCCTGCCGGAAATCACCCGTTGCTCTTCCTCGTTACAGCCGGCCAGCAGCAACTCGTTCAGGTGATCCAGGTCTCGGGCCGCCGGCAACGGCACCAGGTGGTTCCGGCGGAAATACCCGCCTTCCTCCTCTACGCCACCCTTTTCGTTCCCGCGCGCCGGATTGCAGAACTCGCTGCGGAACCCCCAATGCGAGCGGAACGCGACGAACCGGTTGGTTTCCTTCCCGCTGATGCCCACGCAGAATCTTCTTGACCGCACTTTTCAGGTTGTCGAATCTCAGTAACTCGAAGACGCCGCCAAAATGAGAAAACGCCCGCTCGTGCGCTTCCAGGAAGGCCTGCTGACTGGCGTGCGGGTACGCCCGGTGGAACGATCCTCCACTGGCCATAGACCGCATGCAGAAGATGTACAACTTCTGCTTCTCGCCGCCCAACTCCGCCCAGACCTCATACCAGTCCACCTGGCCCTCCACGCCCCACGCGTAACTCTGGGGCACGAAGGTTTCCCCGCCGGCCAGTCCCAGTTCTCGCTTCTTCCACCGGACATACCGGCGCACCGTACACTCGGCTACTTGGACCTCGGGCATCTCCTGCCGTAATCGCTTCCAGATCCGGTGTGCTGTGTGCCGCTGCTTCCGCGGAGCCTTCCGGTCCTCTTCCAGAATCGCGTCGATAAATCCCACCGCCGGCCCCAACCGGGGCCTCTCCCGGACGGCGATCTTCCGTTCCCGTGGCATGGCGTTGGCAACTGCCTCACGCACCATCCGCCGGTGCACCTTGAACTTGCGGGCTACACCCTTGATCGTCCCGACGCCATGTTCGTACTCGCGCCGGATCTGCTCGAACAGCTCCACCTTCGTCCTCCTGTTCAACCAGCCTCCATTCCGGGCTGCAACCGCCCAAAACAGAGTAACCAGTTTCTGTTTCAACAGGGGGGCCAAATCAGAGTATCGAAGTGGGCCAATTCAGATTAGCGAAATCATCGTGCCAGTCCGCTCACCGCCGGGCTGCCGGCTAAGAGGATAGCAACGAGGCCTCGCGACTCCTCGCGAGATCCGAAGCGACCAGAGCGTGGGGGCGCGAGACCCGCCCCCGCGCTTCCTCACGCGAAACAGGTACGTCGCTAGCTGCATCCCTCATAAGGATACGGTGGCGGCACAAAACTGCCCGGGCCATTCGTCATCACGTTAGCACTCGATGGGCCGCTGAACCATTCGTAGCCCCCATTGGGCGGCCCGTAGGCAACAACGAAATAATATTGGCCCGACGTTGCGCTCAGGGTTGCTCCCGCGACGGACACCGTTCCAGGGACGCTGAAGCAGAAGTCAAGCTGGTTAGGGCTCGCGAAAGCCACATCCCAGGGGGGAGTTCCCTGCGTCCAATAGATAACATTGCTTTGACATTGTGAGAACGCCCCGAGCGGGGAAATCTGCTTGGCAATCTGGCAGGCAGCCTGGCAGGACTGACTCGACCCCGTACAGGTCATCGGTACACCAATCAGTACGGTGGCCGGCGCCTGGGTCGGCATGTTGGTGCCCCACGCGAACAGCCATGAGCCGTTGTATAGATCGTTGCAAATGGTGGTCGGATAGCCGTTCGGAACATTCTCGCAGACAGCAGCGATATTTGGAGCCTGCTGCGAGAGGGCGGGAGATGCCGCGACCGCGGCCAGGACCGTGAACGAAAGAAATAATCGTTTCATACTAACCTCCGATCTGATAGCATACGCTAAGGAATCTTAGTATTCAAGAAAAAATCTAATTGGACCGTCGCGCCGGCGTATCAATGATTTGTCGGCGTACCTGGCACCAGGACCGCCCTGACCCGAGGCAGTTAGAAATCCCATCCAACGATTGATATCGGTCACGGTTAAAACTAACCTTCACGATGCCAATTTCAAAGAATAACCAGTACCAGAGCGGTTATGGCAGTGAGTGTGGAGACAGAATCGGCTCAGACACAACCAAACCGCTCTCATGGGCGATTGAGTTCCCAGAATACGTAATGACCCGTGCGCCGTAGCCCGGATAGACATGTGAAACGCACAGTTAGACAATGCCCTTAACTTACGTGACAAGCAGTTAGGGGTGGGCGGGGAGGTCGAGAACCGGCAAAGCTTTTTGCAGCACCGGGAGTATGTTGCAGGAAACCCGGTGCAAGCGGGACTCGTCGATTCTCCCGAAAAGTTTCCCTATTGCTTTATGTACCTGGCAAGGAAGAAGGCGCCAGGGGCTGAAGCCCAGGGGCAGGATGACAACCCAATGCCACTTAGTTTTCGAAAAAAGACAATGCGGCAGACGCCGTGTGGGGCGGACCCCCAGGTCCGCGCGGGTCCCCCTGGACCCGCTCTTCGTTCGAAAAATCAGGTGCTTGCCCGCGGATGCGCGACCAGGGGGTCGCGCGCGGACGAGGGCGTCCGCCCCACAACCCGTGCAGGCGCCGAT
>JBAVIH010000560.1:0-8718 GCA_049686695.1 Bryobacteraceae bacterium
AAGTCAAGACTTTTTGCGAACGCGAAAATAGGCGGGATTCAGGAGCCTATCTGGCTGAGAGACTCCGCCTTGCTTTCTCAGCGCCCTGACGTCTTCTGTGGAAATGGCGTTACGAGACTGCTGGGGCTGACCTCGGGCGACAACTGGCCTCGGGCAAGCTGTCAAAGTGTCGGGCGGGACGCCGGCGGCAAAACACCGGCCGCAAAGCCGCCGGCGCTACCGACTTGCTACACTGATCGGTGGTGTCGTTCGAGCACATCCTGTTCGAGTTGGATGAGGCGGGCATCGCGCTGGTGACCATCAACCGGCCGGAGAAGCGCAACGCCCTTTCGCGGGCGGTGATCGGGGAATTGGGTGCGGCATTCGACCGGGTGGCGGAAGATCCGGCGATTCGCGCGGCGATTATTACCGGCGCCGGCGATACGGCTTTTGTGGCGGGGGCGGATATCGGCGAACTCGAAGGCCTCTCGGGAGCTGAAATGGGCCAGTACGCGCTCGATGGACAGCGCGTGCTGCGGCGGCTGGAGACGGCGGGCAAGCCGTCGGTGGCGGCGGTGAACGGGTTCGCGCTGGGCGGAGGGCTGGAGCTGGCGATGGCGGCCACGGTGCGGGTGGCATCGGAGAATTCGAGGCTGGGGCAGCCGGAAGCGAGATTGGGATTGATTCCAGGCTTTGGCGGGACCCAGCGGCTGCCGCGGCTGGTGGGCCGCGGGCGCGCGCTCTGGATGCTGGCTTCGGGCGAGCCGATTGACGCCACCGAGGCCTGGCGGATCGGCCTAGTGAATGCGGTGACGCCTCAGCCCGAGTTGCTGGGAGCGGCGCGCGACTGGTTGGGAAAGGTCTTGCGGAACGGGCCGCTGGCGGTGCGGCTGGCGATGCAAGCGGTGAATAGGGGCCTTGACTGCGGCCTGGAAGAAGGGCTGCAGATGGAGGCGTCGCTGTTCGGATCGATCGGGTCCACTGAAGACTGCCGCGAAGGCATCGGCGCGTTTCTCGAGAAGAGGGCGCCCAGGTTTACGGGGAAGTGAACTATGGCGAAAGTGTGGGAAGGTCAGCTAAGTGCGGCGGGGCTGCGGTTTGTCATCATCGTCAGCCGCTTCAACAGCTTTGTTACGGATCGCCTGCTGGCGGGCGCGATGGACGCGTTGACGCGGACGGGCGCGGCGGCGGACCTGATCGAAATCGTCAAGGTGCCGGGCTCCTGGGAGATCCCGCTGGTGGCCGCGGAAGTGGCGCGGGCGCACCGTTATGACGCGGTGATCTGCCTGAGCGCGCTGATCCGCGGCGACACGCCGCATTTCGACTACATTGCCGCCGAAGCCGCCAAGGGGATCGCCCACGCCAGCCTGGAGACCGGTGTCCCGGTGGCGTTCGGCGTGCTGACCACGAACACGCTGGAGCAGGCCATTGACCGGGCCGGGGCCAAGGGCGGCAACAAGGGCTTCGACGCCGCCATGAGCGCCATCGAAATGGCCAACCTACTGCGCGCGATGCGCCAGGCCAACTGATGCCTGCCCGCCGCAGGTCGCGCCAGCGCGCCTTGCAGATCCTTTTTCTTTGGGATGCGCGCCGCCAGCCGCTGGACGAGGCGATCGACGCGTATTTCGACACGCTCTACGCGGAGGAGCATCCGGAGCGCGACGCTTTCGCCGTCAGCCTGCTCGAAGGCGCCATCGCCCACATCGAGGAAGTGGACGGGCTGATCAGCCGCCACGCCGAGCACTGGCGGATGGAGCGAATGCCGGCGGTGGATCGGAACATCCTGCGGCTGGGGGTTTATGAACTGCTCCACGGCGTCACGCCCGCCGCCGTCACCATCGACGAGGCGCTGGAGCTGACGCGGAAGTTCTCCGGCGAGGAATCGGTGCAATTCGTCAACGGGGTGCTGGACGCGATTCACCGCAGCCAGCTCGCGGTGGCTCCCGAGACCGCGGTTGCTCCGGATGCCGGGGCGGGCGGCGAATCCGGTTAGCGGACTTTTGCAGAATGGGAGAATCGAAAGCGTGTGCGAAAAAATCCCTGCCGTTTTGGTTTTGTGGAGCCGAATGTAAAATCAGGCTTCGAATTGACGCCGGACGTGTTACACTGGAGTTCTCCCGCGTCCGACCATAATCCCAACCGTGTTTGACCTGCTGAACTGGAGGCTTTCTTGAACAAGATGCGAATTCTCGTATATGCGGCGTTGTGTGGGTGGCTCTCGACAGCGACACTCGTGGCCCAGCCCGCCGCAGTCAACATCATCTCGGGGAACGGGCAATTGGCCTGTGAACTTTGCATTACCGGCGCTAACGTCCACCTCTTCGATTTCGATCCTCTCGTGGTCCAAGTCGTCGACGCCAACAAGAACCCGGTAAAGAATTACGCGGTGACATGGACGGTGACGTCCGGCAGCGTGTATCTCAGCCAGCAGGGCGGCGGCGGCGGCAACACGACTACCACGTACACCGACAACTCGGGGACGGCAAGCACCCCGATCGGGCAGACGCCAGCCCAGCAATCCGGCCCTCAGTTCACGTTGCAGAGCATTATTGTGGCGAACGCGGGCAGCGCAACGGCCACATTTTACGAGACGCAGGCGTCGCCGGACCCCGTATCTGGCCTGATCGACGTCTACCCGTGCTACGTTCCGTCCGTCAATCCCGCGTGTACGGCGCCCTTAGGCGAAACGCTAACCGGGGTTGCGGGTTCCACGGTTGGACCCTCCTTCGGGGTGAGCGTTTACACGAACACCAACGCACCTGTTCCCAACGTTTCCTTGTTCATCGTGAATGCGGACAATAGCATCGGACCGTCGACCGCCAGTCCGTCGATATACTGCCAGACGCAACCCGGCGCCGGCGCCTACACCGCCCTGACCAACGCGCAGGGCTCCGCAACCTGCAACGTTCAATTCGGCCCGGTGCCGTTTACGGGGACGAGAACGTATCAGATCGTGGTAGGAGGATCACTGCCCAGAACGGCGGGGAACGCGCCCGATACCAATTTCATCACCGGCCCCCAAACTTACAGCGCGGTGCCGCCGACGGTGGGCGCGGTAGTGGTGATCAGCGGCAGCAACCAAACCGCCCTGGCGGGGTCGCCGCTGCAGCCGCTGGTGGCCGCGGTGTACGATACGTCGTCGCATCCGCTGCAGTCGCAGGTCGTTACATGGGCCGCTACGCCCTCCAACGCGATCCAGCTCAACGACGTGACGTCGATCTCCGATTCGAATGGACTGGTTGAGGTGGCGGCGCCGGTGCTGAGCACGTTGGCAAACGGCACCATAACGGTAACAGCTACCTCGAATCGCAGCCAGACCGCGGCGCCGGCGACGTTCCTCATCACCGCAACGCAGCCGGTGGTGCCGAGCAGTCTCACCATCGAGAGCGGCAACAACCAGACGGCAGTGGAAAACGCGGCATTCACCAATCTGCTGGCGGTGTTGGTGACCGGCAGCAACGGGCTGCCGATGAGCGGCGTTTCGGTTTCGTTCGCGGGGAACGGACCGGTTGCGCTTTCGGTGACCTCGACGACCACCAACTCGAACGGCGTGGCGATGGCAAACGCGACGGCGGGGCTTGTGCCGGGCACGGCCACGGTGACCGCGTCGATCGGCGGGCTGAGCCAGGTCTTCACTCTGACCGTGCTGGCGCCGGGGCCGGGCCTCACGACTGCGAGCTTCGTGAACGGAGCCGATGGCCAGGTTGGTTCGATTTCGCCGTGCAGTATTGCGGCGATCGTGGGCGCGGGAGTGGCTCCGGGTGGGGCGGGCATGCCGTCGGTGGTGGGACCGCTTCAGTATGAAGTGGCGACCGATACGGTGAGCTTCGGCACGGGATCGTCGGCGATTCCGGCGCCTATCTTTTCGGTGTCGAACATCCCCGGCCAACAGAGGATCCTGATACAGGTGCCCTGCGAGTTACAACCGGGATCGGTGCAGGTAACGGTGACCGTGAACGGCGGCGCCCAGACCCTCAACGTCAACGTGCTGCCGGCCAGCCCGGGCATCTTCCAGACGACCATGTCGGATGGGGTGGTGCGCGCGGTGATCGAGCGGCCGGACGGCTCATTCGTGAGCCTGTCCAACCCGGCTCGGCGCGGAGAAACCGACATGGTTTACGTCACCGGTCTGGGCTCGGTGAGCCCGCAGGTATATACCAACACGCTGCCGATTCTCTACACGCCCTCTACGATTAACACCAACGACATCACGGTCGGCATCAACAATAGCGGCGTTCCGGTGACGGCGGCGCAACTGTCGTCGGATATGATCGGCGTATATAACGTCCAGTTCCAGGTGCCCAGCGATGCGCCGCAGGGCAATAACGTGCCGTTCTCGGTGGCGTTTCTGCCGCCCAGCTCGACGACACGGCTTTACAGTGGCCCCAGTTCGATTCCCATCGAGTAATCCGCTTGCTTTCGGGGCCGGGATTGGATTCCCGGCCCCGGCCTTCTTCCGATCCCGCCCCGCTGGAATTTATTGGCACAGGTTGCGGTTTCGCGTTTCCGGTCTATCGTACTGCCACGCCCTTGAAGAACGTGTAGCAGAACGTCCCGTCGGGCTCGGTCGCGCGGTACAGATCCGCGATGCCCTTCTCCCAGGTGGGTTGATCGACGAGCCCCAGCGAGAGCGCCTGGTCCCGGACTCCCTCCACCATCGCGGTGAACGTGTTCTTGGAAAAGCCTTCCACCAGGTCCGGCCGGCTGTTGTCCACGTAGACCATCCGCGGGCTCACCCGCACCTCGCGGAACCCGGCCTCCATCAGCAGCGGATACAGCCGCCGGCCCACCAGGGCGTCGCCGCCCAAGCGGGCTTGCAGATCCACCAGGCACTGCACGGCGCGCGCGGACTCCGGCGTCTGCGGATACGAGTACCAGGAGCCGTGGTCGCCCTCCACCACCGTGATCGTCCCGCCGCGGCGCAGCACCCGCCGGATGGCCCCGAGAGCCGCCGCCGGCTCCGCCAAGTGCTCCAGCACGAAACAGAGGAAGACATGGTCGAAGTGCTCGTCGTCAAATGGCAAATCAAAGAGGTCCGCCTGCCGGAACTCGACATTCCGGTGGCCGGCCGCTTCAATCCGCGCGCGAGCCTGCGCGAGCGACTCCGCCGAGATGTCCACCGAAACAATCCGGGCTTGCGGGCTCCGCGCAGCGAGAAAAACCGTTTGCGCCCCGGTGCCGCAGCCGCACTCGAGCACCACGCTCCCAGGCGGATACGCCGTGTCATGATGAAGCAGTTCGCTCAGCGTGTTGGCCTGATCGGCCAGCCGATCCGCTTCGCGCGCCGAGTAGCCGTGGACGTATTGAGCTTGGGACATGGGACTCTCAGTTTAATCGTACGTCCAACAGTGCGTCCACCGGCATTCGGCCGCGATTCCGAATGGAAAAGAATAATGCGGCTTTAGGGTGCGGAGCTTGCGACCCCGCGCACCGTAGTAAAATGAGGAGGATCGTTAGATTCCCAGCGCGGCGATCAAGCCACTTTAATGGATATACTCCTTACCGGAGCCACCGGCGCAATCGGTGGCGACCTCTTGCGTTGTCTCTTAGATACGCGTCCGAGCGTGGCTGTGCACGTCCTATTGCGCGCGCAAACCGCGGAGGAGGTTCGCGCGCGCATGCTCCCGGTCCACGCGTCTCTCAGTCGCGACGACGCGCACAGGGTCCTTCCGGCGCCTGGGGATATACTGCTTGACGACCTGGGTCTCGGCGCGAATCGCCAGGACCTGATTAGCCGGATCGGCGAAATATATCACGTCGCCGCATGCACCAGTCTTTCCCAGACGATGGAGGACGCCCGCCGAACCAATCTGCTAGGGACGGAACACGTGATTGAGTTTGCCCGAGCTATCCGGAAAACAGGCAATCCGGTCCGCTTACATCACATCTCCACAGCCTATGTGTCGGGTACCCGGACCGGCTGCATGAGAGAGGACGAACTCAATCGCGGCCAGGAGTTCTTCAATTATTATGAATGGTCCAAGTTCGAGGCGGAACGTGCGGTGCGTAAGGCTGGCGCCGACCTGCCCGTGACGATCTACCGTCCCGGTCTCGTCGTCGGAGATTCGCGTACCGGGCGCACCAGCCGGTTCCGGGGTATCTATCAGGTGCTGCAATGGATTCATTCCGGGCTCCTGGACTCGCTTCCCTGCCAGCCCGATTTCCAACTCGACCTCGCACCTGTGGATTATGTAACCGGAGCTGTCGTCCGGCTCGCGCAATTGAGCGATAGTGCCAATAAGACATTCCATCTGACCGCTGGAGCCGGGAATGCCTTGCCCCTTAACGAATTGGTCGAGATCTATCTTCGAGAACGTGCAGCTTGCGAGGGAGGCGAGTACCGGCCCGGATCAATTCGCTTTTTGCCTCCCCAGGAGAATTCCATTCCTGCCGATCACGAGGTTCCGGCGATTTGGAAGCGGTTTGCGCACTACGTTCCCTATTTCACCTGCCCTAAGGTATTCGACAACAGCGTCGCGCTGGCAGCCTTGCCGGATCTGCAGGCTCCAAATTGCCGCGAGTACTTGCCGATAGTCGTCCGTTACGCGTTGAAGTCCGGCTTTCGCGTTTCGCCGGCGAGCTGAAACAGTCACGGGCAAAAGAGGCCGCAGGGCGAGTTTTCCCGCTCGATTGCGGCGTGATTGACCTCGACCCGGTTCACGGCCCGGCCAAGTCCGAGTGCCTATGGCGATGCAGGAGCAAGGTGGTATCCTTGGTTCCGTCAAGCTCTCTCCGACAGGCTGGCGAACGTTTTGTTGCGAGTCGCTATCTTCTTCGTTGCATCAGCCGCCATCATTCAGTTGTCGTGGCGGTCGCTGAGCGATTTGCGCGCTCACGGCTTCTACCGTTTTTTCGCGTTTGAGCTCCTGTGCGTCCTGATCCTGCTGAACGTCCCTGTGTGGTTTCGCGACCCGCTCTCGGCGCGCCAACTGGTGTCGTGGTTCCTCGGAGCTGCCTCGATCGGACTGGCGATTGAAGGATTCCGGCTACTCCGCATCGTTGGCAGGCCCGCGCCCACAGCCGCCTTGAGCACCAATCTGCCTTTTGAGAGTACAACCACGCTGGTCACGATAGGCTCGTATCGCTTTATCCGGCACCCTCTGTACGCCTCGCTGCTGGCGCTTGTGTGGTGCGCTTATCTGAAGAATCCATTCGCGATCGGCGGCATCGTGCTGGCGCTGAGCGCGAGCGGTTTTCTCATCGCCACCGCCGTTACGGAGGAAAAGGAGAACCTCGCGAGCTTCGGTGCGGCCTACGCAGCTTACATGAAGCGCACGCGACGATTTATCCCGTTCTTATTCTGAAGGGACACCGCCCCGCACCTCACCTATACAGCAGATACTTCTCCCTTACCTGCACGAAACCTCCGACGGCGTCGGAGAAGCTTTGCTGGATGGTGCGTGCGTCCTCGCCCGCGGCCAGGCGGCGAATGACGTCGTCGCTGCCGATCAGTTGCTTGCAGAGGCTGAAATCGACCTTGCCGGGATAGAATTTCTCGATCGCGGCGGCCAGTTCCAGGCCCAGCCGCGTCGAATCGAACAGCTCGCGATTGGTCACCTGGAAGCGCACGCCCTCGATCCGCACTCCGCGGAAGTCCGATTCGGCTGGCGTGAAGCTGGTGGGATACGCGCGCACGCCCGGTATTTGGCGCGAGTTCAGCCAGCCGGCAAGCTCGCGTCCGCCGATGAAATCCGCGCCCACCTGCTCGAACGGCGCGTCGGTGCCGCGTCCCACCGAAAAACTCTTCGCCGCTTCCAGCAAACACAGCCCCGGATAGAGCATCGCTGCATTCAAACTGCGCATGTTGGGCGAAGGATCGATCCAGGGCAGGTTGGTGGAATCGAACCAGTCGCCGCGCCGCCAGTCTTCGACCGGAATCACGGTCAGCGCGGCGCCGATTTTCTTCTCGCCGTTCACCAACCGCGCCAGCTCGCCGATGGTCATCCCGTGCCGCACCGGCAGGCCGGGCATGTAGCCCACGAAGGAAGTGTGGGCGGCATCGAGCAGCGGCCCCTCCACGTGCGTTCCCGTGATGGGATTGGGCCGGTCCAGCACGTAAAACGGAATGCCGGCCTGCGCCGCGGCTTCCATCGCGTAGGCGAGCGTGGTTTCGTAAGTATAGAAACGCGCGCCGATATCCTGGATGTCGAACACCAGCGCGTCGACGCCGCGCAGCATCTCCGGCGTGGGCCGCGGCGTGGCGCCGTAGAGACTGTAGATGCGGATGCCGGTGGCGGCGTCGGTGGCATCATGGACCTCGGGCTGATCTTCGCGGCCAGCGAAACCGTGCTCGGGCGAAAACAGCGCGGCGACAGTAATTCCGGCGCGGCGCATCAGATCGACGTTGCGGCGTCCCAGGCGATCCACGCCGGTCTGGTTGGTGACGAGGCCTACGCGCTTGCCCTCGAGCGGCTGAAAATTCCGCTCGGCCAGCACATCGAGCCCCGTGCGCGTGGCAGCGTTGCGCCCCACCTCGCGATGCACGCCCGCGGCAGTGAAGGTTTCGCTGTAGCCGGTCAGCGTCAACCCGCGCGTCTCGATTCCCACCGCCGCGGCGGCAATCGTGGCGACCTTCCCGCGCAGCGCCGTCAGCGACGAATGGCCGGTGGGGTGAACGCTGTTGGCCAGCAGAATCACGTACGTCTGACTCTGCGGATCGATCCAAAGCGAAGTGCCGGTGAAGCCCGTGTGACCGAACGAGCCGATGGGGAACAGCTCGCCGCGGTTGCCCGAGTATGG
>JBAVIH010000561.1:0-4705 GCA_049686695.1 Bryobacteraceae bacterium
TGCGGCAGGTGGTCCGGGTTTCCCAAACCGGCATTTTCGACCACGACCACGTGTCCGGCGCCCTGTACTGGTCGCCCGAACTGCGGACGATCTGTGGCTGGGGCCCCGAGGAACCGGTATCCCTGCAGGGGCATATCGAACGAATCTACCCCGCCGACGTGGAAAGAATCGCCGCCGGCATCAGGCGCGCCCATGATCCGGCGGGGGACGGCATGTTCGACGCGGAGCATCGGATTGTGCTTCCCGACGGGACCATCCGTTGGACCAGCATCCGGTCGCAGACGTTCTTCGACGGGGAGGGCGCTCAGCGGCGGCCGGTGCGCACCGTGGGCGCCGTCAGGGATATCTCCGAGCAGAGGCAGGCCGAGGAAGCGCAGAAGAAACTGGCAACCCTGGTGGCCACGAACCGCGATGCCATCGGCATCGTCTCACTCGACGGCCGGCTCGTCTACGTCAACCATGCGGCGATGACTCTGGTTGGACTGGATTCCATCGAGGAGGCTTGCCAGAAGACCGTTCTCGACCTGTTTGAGGGTGGCGATCTGGAACAGGTGCGAGCTGACTTATCCACGGTCGTGGACCGCGGACACTGGTTCGGCGAAGTGCGCATGCGGCACTTCAAAACGGGCCGGCCGATCGACGTGGAGGTGAGCGCGTTCCAGATCCGCGATGAGAACGGGGCCCCGCTCTATATCGCCGCATTTGGCCGCGACATTGCGGACAGGAAGCGGGCCGAGGCGGAAAGAGCCAAACTCGAGGAGCAACTGTTTCAAGCGCAGAAAATGGAGTCCATCGGCCGCCTGGCCGGGGGCGTGGCGCATGACTTCAACAACCTGCTAACGGTGATCAACGGCTACAGCCAGCTTGCGCTAGCCGAGTTGAAACGTACCGATCCGCTCTGGAGCTCGATGGAAGAAATCGCCAAGGCCGGGGAACGCGCCGTGGGACTGACGCGGCAACTGCTGGCCTTCAGCCGCAAACAGATCCTGAAACCGCGCGTGCTGGATCTCAACCGCGTGGTCGAGGACCTGCGGCCGATGCTCGCGCGCCTGATGGGGGAGGACGTCCAGGTGCGCGTCGCGCTCCAGGCCGTCAACGGTACGGTCCGCGCCGATCCGCATCACCTCGAGCAGGTGATCATGAACCTCGCGGTGAACGCCCGGGATGCCATGCCACTCGGCGGCAAGTTGCTGATCGAGACCGCCGGCGTGGAACTGGACGCGGGCTATGCCCGGCTGCATCCCGGGGTGAACGAGGGCCGCTACGTCATGCTGGCACTGAGCGACAGCGGCGAGGGAATGGACGAAGGGACGCGGCGGCGGATCTTCGAGCCGTTTTTCACCACCAAGCCGGCCGGCAAGGGGACCGGGCTCGGGCTGTCGATGGTCCAGGGCATCGTGGTGCAGAGCGGCGGCCACATCAGCGTCTACAGCGAACCGGGCCGGGGAACCACGTTCCGGATCTACCTGCCCGCGGTGGCCGATCTGGCGGCAAATGCGGAGGCGCCGGCAGGCGATGCGCCGCTGGGAGGGAGCGAGACCATCCTGGTGGTCGAGGACCTGGCGGAAGTCCGCGCCTTCGCGGTCGCGGCGCTGAAGGCCTACGGTTACCGCGTGATCCAGGCGGAAAACGCCAGCCAGGCGCTGCTGCTCTGCCAGCGCGAACGCGGCCGCGTCCACCTGGTTCTGACCGACGTGGTGATGCCGAACTTGAGCGGCCCCGAACTGGCCAGCCGCCTCAAGAAACTCCGGCCCGGCATCAAGGTGCTGCTCATGTCCGGCTACACCGATAATGCCGTCTCCATCGATGGCACGTTGGACGAGCGCCTCCATTTCATCGAGAAGCCGTTCAGCCCGGAGCAGTTGGCCAAGAAAGTCCGCGCCGTGCTGGGTCCCGCCACCGATTGATTCGCGCGGGTCCTTCCGTAACGCCGGCGGTCGCCGCCGTCCGCGACCTTCCGTAACGCCGGCGGTCCCTGCCGCCGGTGTCTTTCTCAGGCGCGCTTCCGCCGGCGGGACCGCATCCAGGTGGCCGCGCCGGCGCTGCCCAGGCCGCCCAGCGTCAACCACAGCGTTGACGGCAAGGGTGTTGCAGGTGGCGTGCTCCCCGGCGTGTACAGGATAGCGAAGACGCTATAGGTGACCGTCGCAGTGCCGCTGCCCACCGCGACGTTCTGCGTCCACGAAGTCAGCGGGTTACCGGAGACAGCGGTTGCCGAACCAACGCCCGAAATGGTGGTGACCAGCGTGGCGGTTCCCGGCTGGCCGCTGAACGCGCTGCCCTGGAGGTTGCTGCTCCGCACCGAACAATCGTCGCTGATGGCTATCGTGCCGGTGACGCCGCTCAGCGAGGTCGTGAAGAGTTGGTCCCCCGCGGCACAACTCCCCAATGCCTGCAAGAAAGCGGGGGTGATCACAACGCCGGCTAGCCCGGGATCCGAATTCTGCTGAAGTTCTGGTGGCCGCCGGGTATGGCCAGGTTGGCGATCAGATGGCCGCCTTCGTTGCTGAGGACGAAGGTCCGGCTCGGCCCGGCCGGCGCGTAGAGAATGCCCAAGGCGCTGTGCGTCGCGTCCAGCGCGTAGGGTGAACTGAACGAAATGGCCGCGGCGTTGGTGATGCCGCCCGCCGAGATGACCACGGGCGTCGTGGTGCTCCCCGCCAGCCCATTGAATCCGCTGCCCTGGAGGGTGGTGCTCTGCACGGTGCAATCCCCGTATATCGCCACGCCCTTTCCGGCGTAAGCGGTCAGGTTGGTAGTGAAAACGGGGCTCGCGCCGCAGTTCGACTGAAGTGTGGCGAGAAAGGCGGGAGTGATTATGCCAGTGATTGCGGGGTCCGTGTTGTTCTGGAGCGTAACCAGGGCGTCGTAGAGGTTCGAGCTCCCGTATCCCGCGGCGATCAGAGCATCGACGAGCTTGCCCGGACCCTCGGCGATCACGACGCCGGTAGCCGGCGTCACCGCCCGGGCGGGCCACGCAACCAGGCCCAGCAGCAGAAGCGGCAGCAACGCGGCGCGCCGCCGCTTCCACAGCGCGTAGCCGAGCACGGCCAGGCACCCGGCGATCCCCAGCCACAGCGTCGGCGGCAAGGGCGTGGCCGGCGGCGGCGCGCTGCCCACCATCCAACCGATGCCGAAGACGTTGTAGGTGGTGCCACCCGAGCTGAACGAGGTCAGCGCCGTCCCGGTGTTCGCCGAGTGGGTGAAGAGGCCGCGGCCCACTCCCGAGATCGCCGAGGTCAAAGTGGGCGCCCCGTCCGCGTAGTAGGTCGCGCCGGAGATGTTCACCAGTTGCACCGTGCCGTCCGTGCTGATTGCCAAACCTTGGCTCCCGGGGCTGAAGTTCTTCAGTGGTGTCGTGAAGATCGCGCTCGAGGCTGGGAGGCTCTGCAGCGCCGCCAGGAATGCGGGAGTGATAATGCTTGCAACGCTCGGGTCGGTGTTTTGCTGAATCGCGACCAGCGCGTCATAGAGGTTGTAATTCCCGTAGCCAGCCGCCAGCAGTTGCGTGATGAAGCCACTCCCTTCGTTGCTCAGCACGAACGTCTGCTCGCCGCTGAACGCGATGCCGAATACGTTGTACGTGTTGCCGCTCGCATTGAACGACGTGATCGTACCGCCCGAAAGGAACTTGGCGTGTCCGACGCCTGAAACGTCCGAGACAAGAGTGCTGATCCCCGACTTGCCCTGATAGCTTGCGCCGAGGATGCTCACAGTCTGCACCGTGCCATCCGTGCTAATGGCATACGAAGCGCCCGATACATTCAGGCTGCTCAGTTTGATTGTGATTACCTGGCTCGACGCGGGAGCAGCCGCCAGCGCGTTCAGGAATGCATCGGTAAGAACGGGTGAAACGCTTGGGTTGGTATCCAACTGAACTGCGACCAACGCGTCGTAAAGGACTTCGTCTCCGTACCCCGCATTGATCAGTTGTGTGATGAGGCCGTTGGCCCCCTCATTGCTCAGCACGAACGTCTGGTAGGTAGCGGCCTGAGCCGGCAGCGCGGCCAGGACGAGCGCGATTGCGATCAGGTAATGAGTGCGAAGTTTCATGATTTTCTCCGAAAACGGCCCACGCGCCGGCGGGTCGGACTTGCCGATCAGTTCTGGTCCCCTGTCCTCCGCCCGCCATTAGCGGCCACAAACACCGATAGCTTGCTCTACCTTCAGCCGACGCGCGCGCCGCACCTAGTCTACGGGAAGTTGCCGCGCCGGCAGCCGCTAATTATGGTATTTAGCGTGTTAAACTCCCATACTTTCAATCCGTTGCAACTTGGCGGGAAGCGGGCTACATTCAAGAGATCGATATCCAATTTGAAGCCGGGCCGAACATGCGGGTGGATTCCCGCAAGGTACGCGAGTGCCTGGCCAAGGTGCTGGCTTCCTCCTCTTTCGCCGGCGCCGCCCGCATGCAGCAGTTTCTGCGTTTCGTGGTGGAAGAGACGCTGGAGGGCCGGGCGGGCGAGATCAAGGAAACCGTGGTGGCGATGCGCGTGTTCGGCCGCCGGGGCGACTTCGATTCCCGCAGCGACTCGGTGGTCCGCGTGCAGGCCACCAATCTGCGCAAGCGGCTGCGCGAGTATTACCAGGTGGAGGGAGTGGGCGATGGCGTGGTCATCGACCTCCCGCCGGGCGGCTATGCGCCGGTCTTCCGGCCCGCGACCGGCGCGCCCGCCGTGGACGCCGGGCGCAAGAAGCGGAAGTG
>JBAVIH010000562.1:0-2260 GCA_049686695.1 Bryobacteraceae bacterium
CGGCGGCAAAGACCGCCGGCGTTACGAAAAAACACCGGCGCCGCGGCTACGGCCCGGCCTTCCGTTGTAACGCCGGCGGTCTTTGCCGCCGGTTCCTTGCCAACAGACGACCGTGCATGGATGCCCGGAACAGAGCCGCAAGAGCCACGGCATGCCTGGACCGTTTACAGGCGGGCGGGGGCGGGCTTCACCGTGGCGGATCGTTGCCGCGCGCGCCGCTTGACGCTCACCACCAGCCTGTAGAGCAGCAGCGCTGCCACCACCGCGCCATCCAGAAGGGGCAAACGCACGTCCGATTTCACCAGCCAGTAGTAGTGCACCACGGCGGCGATGGCGGTCACGTAGATCAGCCGGTGCAGCCGTTGCCAGCGCTTCCCGCCCAGGCGGCGGATCCAGCCCTTGGTGGAGGTGAGCGCCAGCGGGACCATCAACGCCAGCGCCGTGAACCCGGCCGTGATGAACGGGCGCTTGGCCACGTCCTTCCAGATGTCTTGCAGGTCGAACTGCTTGTCGAACCACAGGTAGGTGAGGAAGTGCAGGCAGCCGTAAAAAAACGCGAACAGGCCCAGCATGCGGCGGAAGCGGATCAGGTCCGGAACCGCGAGCAGCTTGCGCAGCGGCGTGATGGCCAGGGTGGCCAGAATCAATCCGATGGTCCAATCGCCGGTGAAGTGGGTGATGTACTCGAGCGGATTCGGCGTCAGGTCCTGGATGTAGAAACGCCACCCCAGGCGGGCAAGCGGCGCCAGGCAGAGCAGGAACACGAGGGCTTTCGTCCACTTGCTCTGAATCATGGCTTAATAGTTTTTCTTGAGATCCATGCCGGAGTATAACCCGGCCACCTGGCTGGCATAGCCATTGAAGATCTGGGTGGCGTGGTTCTTGAAGAGCGAAGGCAGCCGCTGCTCCTTGGCCTGGCTCCAGCGGGGGTGGTCCACCTCGGGGTTGACGTTCGAGTAGAAGCCGTATTCGTGGGCATTGGCGATATTCCAGGTGGTCGGAGGCTGGCTGCTCCCCAGCTTGATTTTGACGATGGATTTGATGCTCTTGAAGCCGTATTTCCACGGCACCACCAGCCGCACCGGAGCGCCATCCTGCGGCGGCAACGTCTCGCCGTACATGCCCACCGACAGCAGCGCCAGCGGGTGCATGGCCTCATCCAGGCGCAGCCCTTCGACATACGGAAAGCCGATACCCGCCATGTCCGGCCGCGCCATCGGCATCTGCTTCAGATCCCAATAGCTCTCGAAGGCCACGTACTTGGCTTTCGCGGTGGGCTGGACCAGGTTGAGCACGGCGCTCAGCGAATAGCCGATCCAGGGCACCACGATGGACCACCCTTCCACGCAACGGTGACGGTAGATGCGCTCTTCGAGCGGCGCCAGCTTGAGAATTTCATCCAGCGAGAATTTGCGTGGCTTGGCGACTTCGCCTTCCACCGAGACCGTCCACGGGCTCGTCTTGAAGTTCTGTGCGTAGCGCGCGGGTTCGTTCTTACTGGTGCCGAACTCGTAGAAGTTGTTGTAGCGGGTCGTCACGTCGGGACTGGTGATCTGCTCGGTCGAGCTGAACGGACTCTTCGTCAGGTTGCCGAGCTTGGTTCCCGCCACGGCCCGGCCGCGAGGCGACAGCAACTCGCGCGCGGTGAGGAACGCCGCCGGCGCGCTCGCGAGAAACTTGCGCCGGTTCAGGTAGGCCTGTTTCGGCGTGACGTCTGCCTGGCGAAGATCGCCTGGCTTGCGGATCAACATGTCTTTCCCATGCCTCTCTGGTTTTGGACGTTGCCGGACCGCGGCCGGATTCGAAAAGTCCGCAATTTCCGTTGCACGGGCAAGCTTGAAGCTGCCCCACCGTCGGTACACAAGACTTTGGTGGGGCATGCTTTGGCTTGCCCATAAGTTTTCATTTCAATGTCGCACGGCGCGTGGACTTACCGCCAGCGCCGATTCCGCTGTAGATTAGGACTATGGGTATGCGAGCGGCGGGGATGCTGGCCGCGCTGGGTTGGGTTACGGGTTGGTGCGCGCCGGCGCCGCAGGCTTGGGTTCCGATGCGCTGGCCCTGGCAGGACGCGCGGTCGCTGGACCTGCTGGCCGGCACGCCCATCAATTGCCTCCTGCTGGAGACCTATTCACCGGAGCTGGTTGCGGCTGCGGAAAAGCGCGGCCTGGTGACGCTCGAGCGGATCGCGCCGGGCGGCGACACGGTGGCGGCGGCGCGCGCCGCGCTCGGTCGCGGGGTGAGCGGAATCGTACTGGAA
>JBAVIH010000563.1:0-11870 GCA_049686695.1 Bryobacteraceae bacterium
CCGTAACGCCGGCGGTCTTTGCCGCCGGTGTTTTTTTCCGCGGCGCCAGCGGCTCAGACCTGGACCGCAACCTTGTCGCCGGCCAGATCGTACCCTTCGTCCTTGGCGGTCCTGACGGCATCGGTCCGAAGGGCCTCCGGGTCGGCGTCCTTCGAGCCTTTCCAGTAACGGCGAATCACTTCGTCGCCCACATGGATGCGCACCAGCCATTTCGATTTCCCGCTGTCCCAAGTAACTTCCGCCCGTTCGGCATGTAGCACAGGCATAGAGAACACTCCCGCTGGCGAGGCGCTTTCGTCGGCGCCCCGGTACAGCTTAAAATGTACATCACATTCGGGCGCGGGAAAAGGGGGATGCACGGCGTTGAACGGGCGACACTTTCTTTGTAGACCGGGCAAGCTAAAGCATGCCACCTCAGTTGACGGTGTAGGCGGCTTTCAGCGCGAAGGGTGCGATCGCAATATCGAATTGAGCCCCGCCCACGCGGGTCATCCGATAGGTGCCCTGCATCCTGCCGATCGGCGTTTTGAGGGGGCACCACGACGAGTATTGGAAGGACTCGCCCGGCGCCAGCAGGGGCTGCTCCCCGACCACGCCCAGACCCTTGACTTCTTCGACGTGCTCCGAGGCGTCGGTGATAATCCAGTGCCGGCCGAGCAGTTGAACCGTCTCCGAACCCCGATTGGTGATCCGGACCGTGTACTCGAAGACCCATTCGCCTTGCTGCGGCCGCGAGTTCTCGGGTGAATGCCGCGACATGACTTCGACGCGGATGGAGTTGGTGGCCGCGTCGGACATGGGAGCGAGTTCGGATTGCGGATCGGGCATGGCAGTCGCCTATCATATCAGGCCGGACGCCGGGGCGGGATTGGCTAGCGCCGCGCCTCGCTAGCGGGTGCCGGTGGAGAGCAGCGGTTCCTGGCCGCGGCTCTTGTGGAACTTGCGCTTCACGTCCGGCCAGAATTCCTTGAGGACGTTGGAAAACGCGTCCGTGCCACAGGCCACCAGCAGCCTTTGCAGATTGTCGTGCCAGTCGCGCGTATCGGGGTAGTATGCGTTCGAGATGGCCACGGCGGCCGCGTTGCCGCCCCATTCGGAAAAATTGAAGAAGCGGCGGCCGGAATCCATGCGGGCCACCTCGATAGCCACAAGCGCATGCGCCGTCCGGCGCAGCTTGGATCCCGCCCCTAAACGGAAGTAGCGCGGATCCTGGTGGAAAATGCCGGGGATGAACCCTTCAGTCATCATGTTGCCGATCATCTGGTCCCCGTACGCGGTGCCGAATCGCTTGGCGTATCCCTGCATGCCCTGGCCGAAAGAAGGATTCTGGTTCTCGATGTGATAGAGCGCGGCGAACAGCCCGGAAGTGGGAAACACCGGCCAGTCGAAAGAATCCTTAAACGCGATCGTAATCTTCTGTTTTGCCGTGATGCTTTGAAAGGGGATGAATTCTTCCGTGGTGCGGTTGTTGGGAAGCACGCCGAAAATGCGCTTATCCTCCGGCGCCTGCACCGGTGATACCGTGAGAGCGCGAACGGCGGGTGGGCCAGCGGCGAGCAGGGGCGGCGGATCCGCCTGGGAGACAGACTGCGCGAGCGCCGGCACACTCTGGCCCAGGGCGGCAAAAAGCGCAAAAAAGACCAGGACTCCCGAGCGTCTCAGCAGCATTCTCTTCTTAGTTAGATGCGTTTCCGGCTTTCCCGTTTCGCCGACTTTTCGGTTGGCCCGGGATTGCTCTCTCAAATGTTAATTCCCGCCGCGCCGGGGAACGTTCCATTGTTTGTCCGAACACTAGCGGCACGCGAAAGTTCCACGGTTTGCGTGGTACGTTAGAGGGTGAAATGGCTGCCAAAGAATCCACCATGTTGGGGCTCGGCACGGCCGCGCCCGATTTCGAACTGCCCGACGTTGTGAGCGATCGCACGGTGAGGCTCGACGGCTTCAAGCGCAAGGGGCTGCTGGTGATGTTCCTCTGCCGGCATTGCCCGTACGTGGTGCACATTGCGCCGGGCCTGGCGGCGCTGGCGAAGGACTATGCCGGCACGGACCTCGACATCGTCGCCATCTCTTCCAACGACGCCAGCGAGTATTCCGCCGACGGGCCCGAGGGGCTGCGCCAGATGGCGCGCGAGCTCGGCTTCTGGTTCCCCTATTGCCACGACGAAACGCAGCAAGTGGCCAAGGCGTATCAGGCCGCCTGTACGCCCGATTTCTTCCTCTTCGACGCGGGCCGCAAGCTGGTGTACCGCGGCCAGTTCGACGATTCGCGGCCGAGCAACGGCGTACCGGTGACGGGCCGGGATTTGCGGGCGGCCATCGATGCCACGCTCTCCGGCCACGCCATCGCCGAGCGGCAGAAGCCGAGCATCGGCTGCAACATCAAGTGGAAACCCGGCAACGCGCCGGCTTACCACGGTTAGCCACCGCCGCCGCCGGGGTGCACGACACATAAGCGCAATACCCTCGGCAGCACGCCGGGCGAGTTGCTTCATCTCGACTCCGTCACCGAGGATGAACCTGGGAGCGACGCCACGTAAATCTGGAATGGGGCCCAGTAGTAGGGGCGGGCGAAGCGGGCGGAGCCGAGCAACTCGAGCTTGGCCTGGCGCATCGCGGTGACCGGGTCCGCGCCGGCAGCCATCCGCCGGTAAAACGCGTTCATCAACTGCTCGGTGGAGCTGTCGCTGACGTCCCACAAGCCGGCGGCCACGGCGCGCGCACCGGCGCGCAGAAAGGCCCAGGCAAATCCCACCAGACCTTCACCAGCATAAGTCCGCGTGCCCGCGCTGCTGCAAGCCGAGATGGTGACCAGGGCGGCATGGATGGGAATCCCGACCACATCGCGTGCGTACAGCTTGCCGTGGGAGAGAATCACTGCCGATTCGAGCGGCCGCTCGGAATTGGCTTCCGCGTGAGCGGCAAAGTGGATCAGCGAAAAGCGCTGCGGATCGGACTGGCTGTAGACGGCTGGAGAGGCCTGCGCTCCCAGGTAAGCCTGCTGCGCCCGCCCCGGAAAATCGGCTTGAATCTCGCGGATCTCGCGCTCGGCGTTGGCGAGCGGCCGGTAGCGGGTGCCGGCGTAGTCGGGCGCGCCGATCAGCAGCAGCGATACGCTCTTTCTTGCGCCCGGCGGCGGTGGCGACGCGAGGATTTCGATGGAAGGCGACACCGCCATCTCGACATCCTCGATCCAATAATGCGGATGCGGCGCGGGCGCCACCAGCGTCTCCAGGTTCAACCGGTGCAGAGCGCCATCGGGAATGACGATCAGCCGCTGTCCTTTGCGGAGGTGGGGCGCAACCGGCGCCACCAGCAGCCGCCACAGTTCCGCGCCGGCGGGGCTGGTGGCGAGCGGATCGCGGACCGAGTGCTCCACCGTGTCGCGATAGTTCGTCACCAGCTTTTCGATCGCGGCCGAGCCCGGCAGCTCGAAGCGTTGTACGCCAGTGCCGTCGATCAGCCAGGCAAACGACCGCTCGGGCGCCAGCCAGAAGGAGAGGATGCTTGCGTGCGCGTCGCGCGCCACGCGCTCGAATTCGGCTGGATTGCGCGGCGGGGCGGCCGCGACGTCTTGTTCGAGCCGTTCTGCGAGCACCCGCGCGCGGCTCGATTCCACGACGCGCAAGGCGCGCGTGTCATCTTTCTGCCGCCACAAAACGTCCACGTAGTCGCGGTAAAACGGCATCAGCTCCGAGAGCAGCGTCATGCGGTGGTTGGGATCGAGGAGGTCGCTGCGGGTGGCCGCGATGATTCGCAGCGCCTGCTCGTAGCACCGGTCGGCCTCCGGAAAACGCTTTGCGTCAGCGGCAAGATCGCCCAGCAAGGCCCACGCCGCCCAGCGGATATTGGGCGGCGTGTCCGTGGCGCGCAACAGGTCCTGGCCGATTCGGGCAGCCATCTGGAAATCGCCACGGCCCCTGGCGATCAGGGCGCGATTCCGCTCCAGGAACGGAAAAGTATCGCGCGCGTCGAGCGCGCGGGCGAGATCCATGGCGCGCCGGTTCCATTCCGCCGCCTGGTCCCAGTGGCCGGCCTTGGCCAAAGTCAGCGCGAGATTCCCAGCGTGTCGGGCGGCGTCGTTCCGGCGACCGATAGCCAGCGCAATATCGTACGCCTTCCGATAGTTGGCGGCCGCGTTCGGGAGATCGTCGTCGCCATCGTTTGCCAGTCCCAGCTCGCCGAGGGCAATCATCAGATTCGCCCGCGCGCCAATTGCCTCGAAGATGGCGATGGCCTGCCGCTGGTGCTCGAAGGCGTTGTCGAAGTCGCCCAAGATAGCATACGCCGAACCCAGGTTGCCGTGTGCCAGAGCGGCCACGCGACGCGCGCCGAGTTTTTCGGCGGCGGCCAGGGCGCCCTGGCCGGCATCGATCGACTCTTCGTACCGCCCCAGTTTCTTCAGCGCATACGAGAGATTGTTCAGCGAGTAAGCCTGCCAATAGGGAAACCTTTGCCGCGCAGCCCGTTCCGCGGCGGTGCTGAACGACTGCTGCGCCGCCGGCCACTGGCGAGCGTTCAAAGCGGCCAGGCCCTCGACCACGTAGAGGCGGACCCGCAACTCGGGTTCGCGGACCGCGGCGCCGGCCTGCGCCAGAATCCCCGGAACCTTCGCCGTTTCCGCGCTGGAGTGAATCCGGACCGTCGCCAGATCGATCAACCGCCGCACTTCGAGCTGCTCCAGTTCCGGGGCGGTAGGAAGAGGAGCCAAAAGGAGATCGCGAGCCTGATCCCACTTGGATTGCGCGTCGAGCACCTCGGCATCGAGCAGTTTGAGACTCACGATCCAGTATGAATCGGGCTCATTTTGTGCGCGTGTGGCGTAAGAGGAAGCTTCGCGGCCGGCCGCGTCCAGGTTGCCGGCAACGTATGCGGCCCATGCGCGCCCATAGGCTTGCCGTGCCGGCTCGGTCCGGGAACAGGAAACGAGCGGAAGCAGAAGGCCGCACATCGCGGCCGTGAAGTATCTACGTTTGGCCGTTAGACTGGCCCGAGCCGCCGGTGGCGGAACCGCCCGCATCCGACCCCATGGCCAGACGGACCAGGGTGACGCGGCGGTCGTTGTCTTTGACGCGGACCTCACCGAGAATGATTTTACCGAAACCCTTCCAGGTGATGGTGTCACCGTCCACGGAGATCGACTGCAGGTCGCGTTCCGGCCCGGAGAGATGGATCTCGCGGACCAGCGAGAACTTGTGCCGCCGGCAGTGTCCGCCGCCTTCCGGCGTGGTATCCAGCGCGAAGCGCCAGCCATTGGCCTTGCGGTAGTCGTCCGTCTGCTTGTTGTAGAACTCGGCGAGTTGCGCAGCGTTACCGCAGGAAAGCAGCGGCTCTTCGTCCAGCGTCACCTCGGCCTTGACGCCGCCGAGATGGAGGCCTTCGATACGGCTGCCCTTGGTGGTGACCACCGGCACGGCGTCATCGGGTTCGGCTGGACGGGCGGAGAGGAAGTGCAGGTGGAGGGCGCCGATATGAAACTTTTCCAGCACCTGGAGAGCTTCGAGATCGGCCTCGACCTCGGTCTCAAAGCGGTTGCCGAGGTCCCGGCCGTGCACCGCGGTCTTGATCTTGCGAACCGAAAGCAGGGTTCGTTTGCGGGGCTCGTCGACAGTGTAAGCGTAGTGCGTCACGCGACACTGCGCCAGCCCGCCGGTCGGCGCCAGCACGCTCGAGCCCAGGCTGGGAACGACGTGGTCGAGGTTCTGCGCCTTGTCGAGACGATGAAACTGCGCCGCAACGCCAAGTGCGTGTCCGGAGAATTGGTAGAACTTGGTCATCTGCTAGTGTGTCCTTGACTGAATGTCGAATTCACCCCGCGCCAGTTGCGGGCCGGACTCGCCGGCGCGCACCACGACGGAGTAATGGCCCGGGCCCGGCTTGCCCGGGAAAAGAATTGCCAACGGCTCGCCGGGAGCCGGCGTCCGGAGGGGCCCCCCGTTCAAAACCTTGCCCGAGGCACCGGCAAGTTCCACCCACAGGCTGGTAGTTCCCGGCTGCGGCGTCACGGCCATCTCGAAGTAGAGCGGGCTGCCCTCCTCCAGCGTGCGCGGCGCCGAACGCGTGGCATCATCGAGCGGCATGGCGGCGGCGATCTCCAGCGGCGCGCGCATGCCTGGAATCGTGACTTCGGCCTGGTAGCCGGCCACTACGGCCAATACCACGGCGGCGAAAGTGGGCACCGCGGTTTCGAGGCGCAGCCACGCCAGCCAGCCTACCCGCTGCGGTTCCGGCTTCCGGGCGAGCCGGTCCTGAAAAACGGCTCTGGCATTGGCGGCGAAGGCCGATGCCGTCGAGACATCATTCATGCAGGGCCTGCAATCGGCAAAATGCGTTTCGAATTCGTCCCGCTCGGTCTGGGACAAGTCCCCAGCCACGTACCGTTCGGGGGCCCCTAGTTTGACAGCCGCGTTGTGATCCATAAATTGGCTTCCACCAGGATAGTGAAAACAATGAACGCGCCGTTACAGAACCGGCCGGCGTCTCCCGCAATTGGGGGTACGCTGTACCCGCTTCTTTTCACTCCTTATACATAGCAGAGTTGGCGGCCTGCCGGCTAAAGCCGCACGAAGCCGCACCGCACCCGAATATTGACCCTTCACTTTCAGACGGTTAGAATCGCATCAGGGGCATTGTAGCAGCGCAGCATGAGTCAAACCGAGCCGCTCAAATCCCGGCATCGCGAAATTCTGAATGCGATCGTGCGCAATTACATCGAAACCGGCGAGCCGGTCGGGTCGCACAGCATTGCACGGAGCCGCAACCAGAACCTCAGCCCGGCTTCGATTCGCAACGTGATGGCGGACCTGGCCGAGGAGGGCTACCTTTCGCAGCCCCACACTTCCGCCGGACGCGTGCCCACCGAGAAGGCCTTCCGCTTTTACGTGGGTTCGCTGGTTGCGGCGCGGCTGGCGCTGGCCGAAGGCGAGCGGTTGCACGAGGAATTCCGCACGCTGCCCACGGTGGCGGCCGGCGTGGAGCGCTCCAGCCAGATCCTCACCGAGTTGACGCGCAATGTGGGCATCGTCGCCGCCCTTCCCACGCTGGCGCAGGAACTGGACCAGATCGAACTGCTGCCCCTGGCCGACCGGCGCGTGCTGATGATCCTGGTGACGCGCGACCAGATGGTGCGCAACCGGGTGGTGACGCTGGAAGACCCGATCCCGCCGGACGAACTGCTTTCGATCCGCAACTACGTCAACCGCAATTTCAGCGGCTGGCGGCTGGGAGATGCGCGCCGCGAACTGCTCCGCCGCTTGCTCGAAGAGAGGGCGCTGTATAGCGCCGTGATGGGCAAGCTGCAGGTGCTGTGCAGCAAGGGACTGCTGGATGTGGACACCTCGCCCGAAGTGCACATGGAGGGCGCCTCGAATCTGCTGGGCCTGGACCTGCATCTTACCAGGGAGAAGCTGCGTGAGCTGTTGCGGGCACTCGAGGAGAAGCAGAGGCTGATCGACCTGCTGGACCGTTTCCTGGAACTGCCGCCGGGCGAGCTCGAGGTGCGGGTGGGTCTCGAAGAGGCGCATCCGGCGATGAAAGATCTGGCGTTGATCGGCATGAGCGTGCGGCTGGCCAGCGGTTTGGCGGCCAAAGTCGCCGTGCTGGGTCCCATGAGGATGCGGTACGAGCGGGTGATGGCAGCCGTCATCCAGACCAGCCGGGCGCTCGAGAGTGCGCAGTTCTAAACACGCCCACGGCGGGCGCTGGCATGGCTTTGGTAAGCTGAAAGCAGTGGATACGCCGAACTCCGAACCCAACGTTTCCGAAGTTTCCGAGGACGAAAACCTGCCGGTCGAGACCGCCGAGGGGCGCCTGGCGGCGCTGACCGCGGAACGCGACCAACTGGCGGCGGCCAAGGCTGAACTCGAGGACCGCATGCTCCGCGCTCGCGCCGAGTTCGAAAACGCGCGCCGGCGGGGGGAGCGCGAGCGCACCGAGTTCCTGCAGTTTGCCGCCATGGATCTGATCAAGGAACTGCTGCCCGTGGTGGACGATTTCGAGCGTGCATTGAAAGTGGAAACCGCCGACCGCGATTACGCCAAGGGCGTCGAGCTGATCTATCAGCGGCTGGTCGAGACGCTCAAGAAAATCGGGCTGGAGCCGATCGACACCGTGGGGCAACGGTTCGATCCGAACCTGCACCAGGCGGTCGATCGCGTGCAAACCGAAGAGGCGGAGGACATGACGATCCTGAGCGAATACCAGCGCGGCTACAATCTTAAGGGCAAGCTCCTGCGGCCGGCCATGGTGAAAGTTGCGGTGCGGCCATAACTAACTCAAATCCTGTGTCAAAACGAGATTATTACGAGATTCTCGGTCTTGGCCGGGAGGCCGGGGAACAAGATATCAAGAGCGCTTACCGCAAGCTGGCCCTCAAATATCACCCGGACCGCAACCCGGACGATCCGGGCGCCGAGGACCGCTTCAAGGAAGCCTCCGAGGCGTACAGCGTCTTGAGCGACGCGCAGAAGCGGGCGGCCTATGACCGCTACGGCCACGCCGGTTTGCAGGGCTCGGCGAGCGGAGGTTTCGATCCCAGCCAGTTCTCCGATTTCAGCGACATCCTGGGCAATTTCTTCGGTTTCGGCGACCTTTTTGGCGCGGGCGGAGGCCGGCGGTCGCGCGCGCAGCGCGGCGAAGACGTGCGCTACGATCTGGAAATAGCGTTCGAGGAAGCGCTGTTCGGCATGAGCGCCGACATCCAGGTGCCGCGACTGGAGGCCTGCGAGCGCTGCCAGGGGTTGGGCTCCGAGCCCGGCAGCGGGCCCACCACCTGCCCCACCTGCCACGGCCGCGGCGAGATCCTCTACCAGCAGGGATTCCTCAGCGTTCGCCGCACCTGTTCCACTTGCGCCGGCTCCGGCCAGATTATTCGCAACGCCTGCCAGGCATGCCGCGGCCAGGGCTACCGGCAGGCGCAACGCAAATTGAAAATCAACATTCCGGCCGGCGTGGACGACGGCACCCGGCTGCGACTGTCCGCGGAAGGCCAGCCCGGCATGCAGGGCGGCCCTCCGGGCGATCTGTACGTGTTCCTCAAGGTGCGTGAGCACGCTTTCTTCGAGCGCCACGAACACGACCTGCACTGCACGGTTCCGCTCAACGTGGCGCAGGCCGCCCTGGGATGCGAAATCGACATCCCCACCTTTGAAGGCCCGCAACGGGTGAAGATTCCCGAAGGCACCCAGAGCGGCGCCCAAATCAAGCTCCGCCACAAGGGAGTCGCGGTGTTGAACGGCAGCGGACGCGGCGACCTGATCGTCCATATCGAGGTCAAGGTGCCCACCCGCCTGAGCCGCGACCAGCGCCGCCTGCTCGAATTGTTGCGCGACGTTTTGCCGGTCAACAATACACCCTCGGAAAAAGGCCTCTTCGACAAAGTCAAAGACTACTTCGTGTAGCGCGGTAGCGCCGGCCGTCTTTGCCGCGGGCGCTACCGGCGAGCGGCATTGGCGCTAGGATGGGAATTTCATGCCAACCGTTGCCGCTCCCGCGCTGCGAGATTTCAGTGAGTCGATCCTGCTGGCCGCCGGCGTGCCGGCGCACAAGGCCGCCATCGTGGCGGCTTCGTTAGTAGCCGCCAACCTGCGCGGCGTGGATTCGCACGGTATACAGTTGCTGACGTTTTATGTCGATCAACTACTGGCGGGCGAAATGGACGCCCAGACCGAAGGGAGGGTGATTCGCGAAAGCGGGTCGTGCCTGCTGTTCGACGGGGAAAACGGGATCGGGCAATGGACCGCGGAAACCTGCTGCGGCCACGCCATCCGGATTGCCGGCCAGCACGGGCTGGCGCTGGTAACCGCCCGCGAATCGAACCACTTCGGAGCCTGCGCGTGGTGGGCGGAGAAGATGCGCGCGGCCGGGCAAATCGGCATCGTGATGTGCAACGCCTCGCCGATCGTGCCGCCCTGGCAGGCCAAACAAGGCCGCTTCGGCACCAACCCGATTTGCATGGCCGTGCCGGGGCCGTGGCTGTTGGACATGGCGACCACCACGGTGGCGGCTGGCAAGGTTTTCAAGGCCTTCATCAACCATCAACCGGAGATCCCCGCCGGCTGGGCTTTCAACGCGGAAGGCGTGCCGACCACAAATACCGGGGAAGCGTACCGTGGCATGCTGATGCCGCTGGGCGGGTACAAGGGCAGCGGGCTGGGGTTCCTGGTGGAGATTCTCTGTGCCGTGCTCTCGGGCGGCGCCATGTCCAACGAGGTGGGCGGCATCCGGTTCCGCGGGAAACTGGTGCGGACCAGCCAGATGTTTCTGGCCATCGACGTGGCCCGCTACATGCCGGTCGAGGAATTCACCGCGCGCATGGAATACCTGGTGGCGCTGGTGAAGAGCGCCCCGCCCGCGCCGGGTTACGACGAAGTGCTGGTAGCCGGCGACCCGGAATGGCGCACGGAAACCGAACGGCTGCGGAACGGAATCCCGATCTCGGAAGGCAATTGGGAAACGCTGGTGAAGACCGCCGCACGGGTGGGGGTCGCGGCGCCGGAGTAAATCGGCAGACGCAAGACACCGGTGGCACAGACCACCGGCGTCACAGCCGGCGGCGGGCGATCTCTTCCTCGTAAACTCTGGTCACACGGTCGATACGATCGTGCAGGCCGCAGAAGACGAGCTTCGGATGCATTGCGGGAAGCTCTTTGTCCGGCAGCGCCTCCAGATGCGCTTTCCATTCCGCTTCGAAGTCCGAGTTGAAGATGTCGCGGTCCACGATGCTGGTAGCCCGAAAAGTGAGATTTCCCGGTACCATAAGCCGCCACCGATGGGTTGCCGAGAGCGGCATCTTCTCCTCGGGCGTTAGCTCGACCAATTCCGGGTAACAAGGGATCCCAGCAGCCTCCAAAGCCTGGCGCGCGTCCGCGACACGCGACTCCTCGTCTCTCCTGTGCAAGACGTACACGGAATAAGCTTCGGCGGCATCGGCCAACCAGGTGGGCTTGCCATCCGCACCGAGCACCTCTCGCCCAGGCCCTAACTTCTCATCCGGCGGATTTTCCGGTTGCACGGGAACAGCGGGTGGGTCGTCCGCTCTCCGGGCGCCCCGGCGAGCGAGTCCTCGCCTGCTGATTTCGCCGTCGTAGCACTGCTGCGCCATTTCGACCAGATCGGAGCGATCGACGGCCAGCAGCGCTTCGTCCGTCAGGGAGTTGTAGTACTCGCGCACATACTCGGGATCAAGCTTCATGGAGTCGCCTCGATAAAGTAAATCACCGGTGAGTATAGCTCCCGGCGAGGCGCCGCCGATCAATTGCGGGGCAGAATTGCCGAGACAGCCGGGCGCAGCCCCCCAAACTACTTCCCGGATGTTCGTCCACGGCCGATCCGTGATCCGCCCCGCCGGTGTTCTCTTGGACAGTGGAGGACGACCCCATTAGGGGCAGCCTGGCGGCGTACTCCGGTCCGAAGAGTGGCCTTGGTCTTCCAGGATCTGATGGCCAAGACCACCGAGGTGCGGCGGGTGGTGCGATGCTGTCGGCTGATGATGAGGATCTGTTTCCGCCCGGCTCTTATCTGCCCTGCACGCGCGCGGTGGGCACGAAATCGTGGTGGGGAACCAGCGCGGCAAGGAGCGCGTCCGCGTGGAGACGCGGATCCTGCGCCGTCACGGAAATGCGCGTCACCATCCCACTGGCGTGGGCCGGTGCCAGCCTGTTCTGGAACGGCCTGGCGCTCGAGAAAATCGACAAGCCAGGCTGCGTTTTGCTGATGATCGACAAAGAACTGCTGCACGCCGGTCCGTGCCCCAGCAGTCTCGTAACGCCATTTCCACAGAAGACGTCAGGGCGCTGAGAAAGCAAGGCGGAGTCTCTCAGCCAGATAGGCTCCTGAATCCCGCCTATTTTCGCGTTCGCAAAAAGTCTTGACTT
>JBAVIH010000564.1:0-7846 GCA_049686695.1 Bryobacteraceae bacterium
CCCTTCGGAACGCCATCCGGCTGGCCCGCGGCGTGCCGCCGCTGGTGGACCGGTTCGCCGGCTTCGACGCCCAGGTGGAGCGGGCCGCAGCCGGGCGCAGCTATGAAATCGGCGTCATCGAACACTCCTGGTGCGCGCCCTATCTCGACCGGATCGCCGGCGCCTGCCGCCGCACGGTGCTTGACCTGCACAATGTGGAATCCGTGCTGCACACACGCTGCGCCCAAGTGGAGGGCGGCGCGGTTGGGCTGGCGCATCGCATCTTTGGCGAGGCTTCGGCCCGCTTCGAAGCCGAGTGGCTGCCGCGGTTCGACGAGGTGCTGGCGCCCTCTGCGTCCGATGCCGGCTCGGTCGCGAGCCTGGCGCCACGCGCCCGGGTGCGGGTCTATCCCAACGCGATTCCCTGGACCCCGGTGCCGCCCAAGACAGACGAGCAGGCGATTGTTTTCTCGGGCAACCTGGAGTACCATCCCAATCTTTCCGCCGTGCGTTTCTTCGCCCGCGAGGTCTGGCCCGGGGTGCGGGACCGCTGGCCGCACCTGGTGTGGCGGCTGGTCGGCAAGTCCCCGGAATCGGTAGAGAAACTTGTAACCGGCGACCCACGTATAGTCTTAAGTGGGCCGATGGAGGATGCCATCGCCGAACTGGCGCGGGCGCAGGTTGCGATAGTCCCGTTGCTAGCCGGCAGCGGCACGCGGTTCAAGATCCTGGAAGCATGGGCCGCGGCCTTGCCGGTGGTTTCCACTTCCATCGGCGCCGAAGGCCTTCCGGTGCGGGATGGCGAACATTTGCTGCTGGCGGACACCGCCGCGGCGTTCGCCGATGCGATTTCACGGCTGTTGACGTGCAAGGATCTTCGTATGACCGTTGGAAATTCCGGCAGGTCGTTGCTGGAAAAGGAATTTACGTGGGTTTCAGCTTGGGCAGGTTTGGATTTTTGACACAGCCGGGTGACACAATGCTCCGCTATACTGGTACGGTCAATGCGGATTGCCGTTGATGCACATGCCATCGGCCGTCACCTCACAGGCAATGAGGTCTACGTCCGAAGCCTCTTGAAAGGGTTCGCAGCCGCGAAGGATCGCGAATGCGAGCTTCTGGCGTATGTGTCTTCCCCGGAGGCTTGCGACCGGTTGCCGGCCGACATCCGGACCAGTCCCATCTCCACCAACCCGTTCTTGCGCCTGGGCATCGAGCTGAGCATGAATCTGCGGCGGGACCGGCCGGATCTGCTACACGTGCAGTACACGGCTCCCGTGATGTGCCCGGTGCCGGTGGTGGTGAGCGTTCACGACGTCAGCTTTCTGGAGCACCCCGAGTATTTCACCAAAGGGCGTGCGCGGCAGTTGCGATGGACGGTGCGGCGGACGGTGGACCAGGCGGCGCGGGTGCTGACGGTGAGCGAGTTTTCGCGGCGCGCCATCCTGCGGGTGTACGGCCACCTGGACGAGGACAAGGTGGTGGTGGCGCCGAACGCCGCCGGCGCGGAGTTCCGCCCGGTGTCGCGCCAGGCCGCGCAGGCCGCGGTCCGCGAGCGCTTTTCGATCGAGCGGCCGTTTCTTCTTTCGGTGGGCGACCTGCAACCGCGCAAGAACCAGATCGGCCTGATCCGGGCGTTCGCCGAGCTGGTGCGCGCCTGCCCCCAGCTTCGCCACGACCTGGTGCTGGCCGGGAAGCCCACCTGGTTTGCGGATCAGGTGCGAGCCGCGGCCCGCGAATCGGGCGTCGCCGATCGCATCCGCCTGCCGGGCTTTGTCTCGGATTCCGACCTGCTCCAGCTTTATAACGCCTGCGACCTGTTCGTGTTCCCCTCGTTCTACGAAGGCTTCGGACTGCCCGCGCTGGAAGCTATGGCGTGCGGCCGCGCGGTTGCCTGTTCGAACGCCAGCGCGCTCCCGGAGGTGACGGACAGCGCGGCGATTTTCTTCGATCCTTACCGCACCGACGAGATGGTGCGCGCGCTCCGGGACCTGCTGTTGGACGCGGAATTGCGGGCGCGCATGGAGCGGTTGGGGCTGCAGCGCGCCGCTCACTTCAGTTGGCAGAAAACGGCGAACGCCATTTTGGACGTGTTCCGCGAGGTGGCCCATCAAAGCCAGCCCGCCGCGCTGCCGGCCCACAGCCTGGCGCACCGATGAACCGGCTTCTTCGACACAGCCTTAAAATGAGTTTTCCACGCCGCGTCAGGGAGCGGCGTCTTACTTACTTATGAGATTACTTCCATTCGCGGCCGCGGCGTTGTTCCCGCTGCTGGCCTCCGCCCAATCGGGCTTTCCCTTCACCGACGAATCGCTGCGGTACAACCTGAGCTGGCAGAGCGGCGTCAGCCTGGGCGAGGCCCAGTTCACCGCGCACCGCTCCGCCGTGGGCTGGAACCTGGATGTGACCGCGAAAGCCGGAGTGCCCGGATTCGCGCTGGCCGACCAATTCCATTCGGCGGTCGATCCGGGGCTCTGCTCGCAGGAATTCGAGCGCGACCTGACGCAAGCCGGCAAGCGAACCGACGATAAGACGAATCTCGATCAGCGAGCCGGCAGCGCGACCCGCACCACGTTGTTTCCGGTCGGCGGCGGCAAGACCGATTTCGGAATCCCGGCCTGCGCCCGCGACGCGGCGGCGTTCGTCTATTACGCGCGCGTCGAGTTGGGGCAAGGCCGGGTGCCCGCTCCGCAGCAGGTGTATTTCGGCCAGGCCTATTCGGTGACCCTCGCCTACACCGGCCCGGAGGATATCGCTTCGGGCGGGAAGTCCGCGACGACCGATCGCATCCACGCGACGGTGAAGGGGCCGAAGGCGGACTTCGTCTGCGACATATTCTTCGCGCGCGATGCCGCCCGCACGCCGCTGAGCATCCGCATTCCTCTCGCGCCGGGAGTCTTCTCCCTGGACCTGGTGCGGTGACCATGCGGGTGGCATTCTTCTCGCCGCTGCCGCCGGCGCGCAGCGGAATCGCCGACTATTCCGAGGCGCTGCTCGAACCGTTCCGGTATCTGGCCGAGGTCGAGGTCTTCTCGCAGCCCTCGCAGCCATTCGATCCGGCGCGTTTCGATATCGCCCTGTACCAGATGGGCAACAATCCCTTCCACGGCTTCGTGTATGACACCGCGCTGCGGCATCCCGGCGTGGTGGTCATGCACGAGGCCAACCTGCACTACCTGTTGACGGAGATCACGATCCGCCGCGACGATTGGGACGGCTACGTGCGCGAGTGCGAATATTCGGGCGGCGCGCCGGCGCGCGAGTTCGCCGAACGCGTGCGCCGGCTCGAGATCGGCCCGGATTACGAGGGCCTGCCCATGACGCGGCGGGTGCTCGAGAGCGCGCGCGGCGTCATCGTACACAGCCGGTTCATGGAATCCGAAATCCGCGCCGCCGGATTCGCCGGACCGCTGGCGGTGATTCCGCACGGCGCCTGGATTCCGCCGGGCGACCGCAACGGGTTTCGCCAGCGGCTGGGCCTCGACGAGACCGCGCTGCTGATCGGCATATTCGGTTTTCTCAAGCCGTACAAGCGGATTGCCGAATCGCTCCGCGCGTTTCGCCGCCTGCTGCGCCTGGTGCCGCGGGCCAAGCTGATTCTGGTGGGCGAGCCGCATCCCGACCTTCCGCTGGCCGGGATGATTCGCTCGTTGGGCCTCTCGGCCAGCGTGCGGCTGCTGGGCTTTACGCCCATCGAGGATTTCACCGGCTACCTTTCGGCCTGCGACGTCGTCCTCAACCTGCGCTACCCGACGGTGGGAGAAAGCTCGGGCACGCTGCTGCGGGCATTGGGGCTGGGCAAGCCGGTGCTGGTTTCCGAGGTCGGGAGCTTTAGCGAGTTCCCCGAGGACGTGTGTCTGAAAGTGCCGGTGGGGGTGGGCGAGGAAGACACCATCTTCGAATACCTCGACCTGCTGGCTTCGCGTCCGGACGTGGCGGAGGCGCTGGGCGTCCGCGCGCGGGAGTACGTCGCCCGCCAGTGCAACTGGCTGACGGTGGCGAAGCAGTACGCGCGGTTTCTGGAAGCGGTGGCGGAAGGCAAGGCGGAGGAACCCGCAAGCTCCACCGAGCCCGCCCGAATAGCGTGATGCCAATGAGGATCCGAGGTTAGCACCATGGAAGACCTGACCGACAAGGGGCAACCATCGGCGCCGCCGGCCGCGGCCCAGCCTTCCGCCGAGGATCTGATGCCCTACTTGCGCGGGTGGGCGATGGACCGGCAATCGGCGGAATACGTGGAAGCGCACCAGACGCGCTTCGAAAAGACCCTTGCCATGGTTCCGCCGGGCGGCCCGGAAGATCGCGTTCTCGAGATGGGCTCCTACATGCAGATGACCCCCGCGCTGCATGAGAAGCTGGGTTATGGCAAGGTCCGCGGCTGCTACTATGGCGAAGTCAGGAAGGTGGACCATCCGGTGGTGGTCTCGACCTCCGGCGGGATCTTCACCTGCGAGGTCGACCATTTCGATGCCGAAAAGGACGCCTTCCCATATCCGGACGGGCATTTCGCCACGGTCCTGTGCTGCGAGCTGATCGAGCACCTGTTCGCCGACCCCATGCACCTGATGAGCGAAGCGAACCGCATCCTGAAGCCGGGCGGGCACCTGCTGCTGACCACGCCCAACGTCGCCGGCGTGCGCGCCATCTCCGCGATTTTGATGGGTTACCATCCCGGCTTCTTCCCGGCCTATTTGCGGCCGGGCGCCACCGGCGAAGGCAACGCCCGGCACAATCGCGAATACACGCCGCGCGAGATTCACCAGTTGCTCACCAACTCCGGGTTCGAGGTGGACCGGCTGGAAACCGGCGAGTTTCGGGACCTGCCGCATCCCGAGCTGCGGTGGGTAGTGCATCTGCTCGAACGCTACAAGCTGGAGACGGCGCTGCGCGGCGACGGCATTTACGCTTTGGGCCACAAGACCGGCGCGGTGCGCGAGCGCTACCCGGGTTGGCTCTACGCATGAAGGCGGCGTACCTGAATCCGCGCGTCGAGTTCTCGGCCGGGGACGGCATGCTGCGGGCGGAGTTCGAGATTCGCAACCAGTCGGGCGATACCTGGCGCGCCGAAGAGGGTTTTTTTATCGGCGTGCACCTGTTCGACGCCGATACCGGAACGCTGATCGTGGATGGCGCGCGGGTGGCCATCGAGCGCGGCCTCGATCCCGGAGAAAGCGCGCGGATTGCGATCGAGGTCGCCGTGCCGCCGGAAGACGGGCGCTTCCAGGCGCTGATTTCGCCGATGCGCGAGCACGTCTGCTGGTATTACGAACAGGGCTGGCCATTCCTGCTGGCAGAGGTTGTGGTGCGCGACGGCGCGACGCGGCTCGCCCGCGTCAAGGTGACCACCGAGGCCGCGCTCAGCCGCGAACGAAGCGTGCGCGCCGTCGGCCGGGCCTTCGTCTACCCGTTCCGGACCCTGTGGCGCAATCGCGGGTTGATTCGGGTGATGGTGCGCCGCGATATCTTGGGGCGCTACCGCGGCTCGTTCGGCGGATCATTCTGGACCGTGATCAACCCGCTGCTGCTGATGCTCACCTACTATTTCGTTTTCGGCGTGGTGCTCCAGTCGCGCTTCCCCGGCGACCCCACCCGTTCCGGGTTTGTCCTCTACTTCCTGGGCGGCATGCTGCCTTGGCTGGCGATCAGCGAGGCCGCCGGCCGCGCCCCCTCGATCCTGCTCGAGCACCGCAATTTCGTCAAGAAACTGGTGTTCGCGGTGGAGACGCTGCCGGTCAACCTGGTGGGCGCCGGCCTGGTGAGCGAATTCTTCGCGGTGGTGCTGTACTGCGGCTTTCTCCTCGCGCTGCGTCACAGCCTGCCCACCACCGTGCTGTGGCTGCCGGCGCTGCTGGTTCCGCAGATCCTGCTGACCCTCGGCCTGAGCTGGCTGCTGGCGGCGCTCGGCGCCTTCGTGCGCGACCTGGGGCAGATCATCGGCTTCCTGCTCACCATCTGGTTTTTCATCACGCCAATCTGTTACCCTGAGGGATCTTTGCCGAAGGGCGCGGCGGCGTTGCTCACGAAGAACCCGCTCTACGTCCTGGTGCGCGGCTATCGCGCGATCTTTCTGGAAAACCGCGCTCCGGAATTCGGCCCGTTGTGGAAGCTGACGGTGGTGGCGCTGGTGGCGTTCGTGGTGGGCCACGCGTGCTTCTACAAATTGCGCCGCTCGTTTGCCGACATGTTGTAGGCGGACGTTCCGGAGCGACTGTAACGACCGATGCGCTGCCGGAGCCGCGGCCACAGGGAGCGGTAGCCGGCGATTGCGGTCGAGGGTTTTGGTCCATTGCTGCACACTCTTACCGAAGCACTGATCCGGTTCGGCCCGCCGGGGGTGTTCGTCCTGGCGGTGCTCGATTCCTCGGGCGTGCCGATTCCGGCAGCGATGGACTTTCTGCTGATGTTCGTGGCCTACAAGGCTCCCGACCGCGCCTATTTCACCGCCGCCATGGCCGTGCTGGGCTCGCTGGGCGGGAATCTCACGCTGTTTCTGCTCGCGCGCCACGGCGTGCGCCGCTTCCTCAAGGCGCCCGTACCGGGTAAGCCGGGCAGATTCCGCGACTGGTTCGACCGTTACGGCCTGGTCACGGTCTTCATTCCGGCGCTGCTGCCGATTCCGCTTCCGCTGAAGGTCTTCGTGATTTCGGCGGGTGTGCTGCACACGCCGCTGGCGCAGTTCGTGGCGGTGATTCTGGTGGCGCGGGTGGTCCGCTATTTCGGTGAAGCGTACCTGGGAATCCGGCTGGGACTGGGCGCCCAGGCCTATTTGAAGCACAACGCGTGGACGCTGACGGCAGTGGCAGTGGGGCTGGCGCTGGCGATGGGCCTGTTGCTGCGGCTCGCCGAGCGGCGGCGCGCCACGGCGCGCGCGACGTTACAATAGGCGGGAAGATCCTCCGTTCCCCATGCCGAAGCGAATTGCGATCGTGGAAGACGAAGCCGAGCTCGCCTCCCTGATCGATTACAACCTGGCCCGGCACGGCTACCAGACCCAGATCCTGCGCGGCGACAAGGGGACGCTGGAGGAGTTGGAGCGCGCCAGGCCGGATCTGATTGTGCTGGACGTAATGCTGCCGGATGTCGATGGCTTCCAGTTGTGCCGGCAGATCCGCCAGTCGCAGGCGCTGGCGCGCACGCCGGTTTTGTTTCTCACCGCGCGCGGCGACGAGGTGGACCGCGTGCTCGGCCTCGAAATCGGCGGCGACGATTACATGACCAAACCGTTCAGCCCGCGCGAGCTGGTGGCGCGGGTCAAAGCGCATCTGCGCCGCGAACAGATGGACGCCGAGCCGGCGGTCACCGGCATCGGCCCTTTTCGGCTGGATCGCACCGGCCGGCGCGTGTACGTGGGCGAGCGGGAGCTGACGCTGACGTCCACCGAATTCAACCTGCTCGAGTTTTTTCTCACTCATCCCGGCCGCGCTTACAGCCGCGATCAACTGCTGGACGCGGTGTGGGGTACGCAGCACTTCGTGACGCCGCGCACCGTGGACGTGCACGTGCGGCGCCTGCGCGAGCAGATTGAAGGGCAGCCGGAAAGCCCGCGTTATCTGACCACGGTGCGCGGCTTCGGCTATCGCTTCGAGGGCGTCGATTGACCGGCCGGATTTTTCTGAAGCTGATCGCCGGTGTGCTGGGCCTGCTGCTGCTGGCGCTGTTGACCGTGGACTACTTCACCACGCGCGTCGCCAAGCAGGTTTACATCGACAGCCTGGTGCGGCAAGCCACCGACAAGACGCGCATCCTGGCGCTTTCGATCGATGACATCGGCGCCGTCGGCCAACCTGCCGCGCGCGCCATGGCCGCCGCCGCCGGCGGGCGTTTGACGCTGGTGCGGAGCGATGGCCGGGTGACCGTGGATTCGGGC
>JBAVIH010000565.1:0-3272 GCA_049686695.1 Bryobacteraceae bacterium
TGCCCATGCCGCCCACTGGCGAGCATGTGATCGTTCGTCAACCGGCCATGCCTTATGGCGCTCCCGCGTACGGTGCGCAGCTTGAGCCACCGCGCACCCCATCGCCGGCAGAGCAGGAGCGCGCCGCGGCACTTGCCCGGGAACAGCAGGCAATGGTTGCGCCGACCTCCACCCGGCAGGGCTCCGCATCGGGTTGGGCTCCAGAGTCTCAGGCCGCGACACCCAGCACCAACTCGGCCGCCGCCGCCAGCCTGGCCGCCCTTGCGAACTCAGTCGCCGGCCGCAACACTGCCGCGCCGGCACAAAATGCCGCCAAGCCCCAGTCGGAATACGAAGAACAGAACATGCAGGCCCACAAGGAGTCGTTCGTATCGGGCGCTCGCGGTTCCCAATCGGGTGACTACCTGCCGTCCACCCGCACCCCTCCGCTCACGCAATACGCGATCCAAGCCGGCTGGGAGATTCCAGCAGTGCTCGAACAGGCAATCAATTCGGATCTCCCCGGAGAACTCAAGGCGCTCGTCATGTCAAATGTCTACGACACGCCAACCGGCCGCTTCCTTCTCATCCCGCAAGGGTCACGCCTGATCGGCCTCTATGACTCGCACGTCGGATACGCCCAGGACGGTGTGCAGGTCGTCTGGAACCGCATCATCTATCCCGACGGCTCGTCGCTTGACCTCAACGGCATGATGGGCGACGATTCTCACGGCAACGCCGGGCTGCGGTATGACGTCGATCACCACTACAAGCGCCTGGTCGGGTTCGCCGTGCTCACGAGCGTGTTCTCCGCTGCGTTCGAGTTGTCGCAGAGCCGTGGGCAATCGACGCTCCAGTACCCCAGTGTCGGCCAAGTGGCCGGTAGCGCCGTCGGCCAAGAAGTCTCCCAGCTTGGCGAGCAGATAACCCGCCGCAATCTCAACACGCAGCCCACCATCAAGATCCCGGTCGGCTATAAGTTCAACGTGCGCGTGAACCGAGACATCCTGTTCGACGCGCCCTACGCGCCGCTGCGAGCCGCGCACTAGCGCCCGCCCCTAGGATCAGCAATGCAGGAGATGACAGAACGTAGGGAAATCCTGACCCTCCACGAGGTGGCCCAGATCCTTCGGTGCTCGAAGACGCACGTCTCCAACGTGCTCAACGGCAAAGTACCGGGCGTGCCGAAGCTGACGCACCTGGCTATGGGCCGCCGCAAGCTCGTCCGGCGGTCCTGGCTCGATCAGTGGATGGAAGCCAACAAATCGCAATGGTAGGATCAGAAGCATGCCAGTGTTCATCGCTGACGGCGCAGGAAAGCGAGAAAAGAATGCGTCGAAAGCGGTTCCAACGAGGCTGTCTGACGCCTCGGAAAAGGAACGGAAAGCTGTATTGGTACGCGCAATGGCGGGAGTTCGGAGAGGCGAAGTCGAGAGAACTTGGCCTTCATTCGACTCTCAGCCGGGCAGAAGCCGAAACCATGCTTGCCGCGATCCTGCAACCAATCAACGAGGGCGTGGGTAAGCCGCAAAAGCCCGTGTTTACGTTCAGGGCCTTTGTCGATTCGGTGTACCTGCCGGTCTATCGGGGCAAGTGGAAAGCATCCACTGCGATGACCGAAGAAGAGCGGATTCGGGTGCATCTGGTTGGTAGCATCGGTGCAGAGTTGATAAGCAAAATCACACGAGAACATCTCCAATCGCTGCTCGGGAAGAAGGCGAAGGTTCTGGCGCACGGTGGCGTGGATCACCTGCGGTTCAGGCTTCGTTCGATTTTCGAGTTGGCGGTGAGCGAAGGTGTCGTGGATCGCAATCCGGCCGTTTCGCTGTTCACTCCGCGGATCTGCCAGCGCGGTCGCGAGAAGCTCGTGCTGACTCCGGAGGACATCGCGAAAGTGATGGATCCTCTCGAAATCCGGGAACGGCTCATCGTCCGGCTTGCCACGTTCGAAGGGATGCGGCCCGGTGAGATCCTCGGCCTCCAGGTCGGGGATGTTGACGGGAACTCTGTTTGGGTGCGGCGCCGGCTGTACAAGGGCAATATCGATTTGCCCAAGACGCGGCGCTCAGCCCGGCGGGTGGCGCTCTCGGCCGCCACGGTTGAACTGCTCGGCTACTGGAGCGAGCAGGTGCCGGAAACCAGGCCGGAAGCCTGGCTGTTTCCGGCGGTGACGTTGAACTCGCCAGTTCGGCGGGACAACGTATGGCGGCGGAACATGCTGCCAAAGCTTAAGAAGATCGGCCTGGAGTGGGCAACTTTCCAGGTGATGCGGCGGACGTTCGCCACGCTATCGAAGCAGGCCGGTGTGGATGCTCACACGCGGTCGGCCCAGATGGGCAACACGGTGGACGTGAACGAGAACGAATACGCGGTCAGCAGTTTCGAAGATCGGCTGGCGGCGGTTCGGAAACTGGAAGCCACTGTCGTCCAGTGACAGTGCCGGGGAGTTCTCGATGTTTGAGGCTCTTCGCGACTGAGGCTACGCGAGGAAGTTTGAGGTTTGGTTGGAGGGTGTTCGTAGCACCCTCCAACCGGCTCCGCGAGGTGATCGGGAGCTTAAAGCAGTAATCGCAGTAAGGTCTGATCCGGTGGCTGCTCGTAAGTTATTGAAAACATGGAGCGGGAGACGGGGCTCGAACCCGCGACGTCCAGCTTGGGAAGCTGGCATTCTACCACTGAATTACTCCCGCTTGCCTGCGTTTTCTGCTACTTAACTGTTTTCAAAAGACTTAACTCGCCATCCCGATAGTCTATTCCGTCTATTGCGTCCATCCAAAACCATGCGTTTTGACCGCAAAATGGACAGTAAAGTGGACAGTAAACCCGGACTGGAATCTTCCCTCCCGGCATAGGCGCTTACTGTCCATTTTACTGTCCATCCCACGGCAGTCTCAAACATATCACAACGCAAAGCCCACCGGCTAAGACACCGGGCTGGAGAGGGAGCATCCTAGGCCCTGCGGGATCGGGGTATTAAAGAAAGAAGGAAGAGGGGCGAGCTTTGGCTCGGCGAGCCGATGGTTGCCCGCTAATGGGCGTTAGTGGTGGGACGCCCCCGGGCATTCCGAGTGGCCCTGTGGGCGGATTTCTGAAACACCACTCTATGGGGAGAGGCATCGACGATCTCCCGGATCGGCGCGTAGTCTTGGAGGCTCAGGCCTCGCCTCCGGTCACGGAGAAACAGCATGGCCTCTCGCTGCCACCAAAACAGCTGATCAAGGATACTATCGAAGCGGCGTCCGCGCTCAAATTCTTCATTGACCCTGCGGTTATTGGCTTCCGCGTGTTTTCGG
>JBAVIH010000566.1:0-10907 GCA_049686695.1 Bryobacteraceae bacterium
ATCGAGAGCAATGTGGTGGTGACCAACATGGCGCGGATGTTCGCGCCGGCTATCTCGGAGACGGCCATCGGAATGCTCTTGAGTCTGACCCGCGGCCTCAATAAGTACTACATTCCACAGTTTGAGAAGCGGACCTGGCATCCCGAGCGGACCCTGGTGGAGGTGGATGGCATGACCATGGGAGTTGTCGGCCTGGGCGGCCTGGGTTCGGCCACCGCCATGCGCGCGCACTATGGCTTCAACATGCGGATCCTGGCCACCGATGCGAAACCAATGGTTAAGCCGATCTTTGTGGACACGCTACGCGAGCCCGCATGGCTGATGGAGATGGTCCCGCAGGTGGACGTGCTGGTGAGCGCGGCCCCTTGCACCAGGGAAACCGAGGGCATGTTCAACGAGAAAGTGTTCCGCGCGATGAAGAAGACGGCATACTTCATCAACATCTCGCGCGGGGCGCTGGTGGAAGAAGCTGCGCTGGTCCGCGCGCTAAAGGAAGGCTGGATCGCCGGTGCCGCGCTGGACGTAGTCACGCCCGAGCCGTTGCCATCCGGCGACGCTTACTGGGATTGCCCGAACCTGATCATTACTTGTCACACGGCTGGATACTCGCCGCAACGCCAGACCCGCCTGGTTGGATTGCTGGCCGAAAACGTCCGGCGTTATTCGAGCGGCTTGCCGCTGACGAATGTGGTGGACAAGCAGCGCGGTTACTGACCCGAAGGAGATCTTGCCGATGAAACTGACATACCTGTTGCTCCCGATTCTCCTGGCCGCCACCAGCCTGGCGCAGGATGGGTGGAATGCCCACGAAGGTGGATTGCTCAAATACCGGGTCATGATCCGCTTCGGCGAGGAACCGGACACGCTGCCCGACGGCTGGCGGTTCGGCCGAGTGTCGGCCGTCGCCGTGGACTCGGCAGGAAACGTGTACGTGGCCCAGCGCGGCCCTCATGCCGACCCCATCGTCGTCTTCGATGCGAAGGGCAAATATATCCGCTCCTGGGGCCAGGGCGTGTTCGGCATCCCGCACGGGCTGAGGGTCGACGCGAATGACCATGTCTGGATCACCGACACCGGCTATCACCTGGTGATGGAGTTTACTAATGATGGCAAGCTCCTGCGCACGCTGGGTACCAAGGGCAAGCCGGGCGCCACACAGGACACATTCAACCGACCGACCGACGTGGCGTTTTTCAAGAACGGCGACTTTCTGGTCACCGACGGTTACGGCAACTCGCGCGTGGTGAAGTTCTCGCGCGACGGCAAATACCTGATGGAATGGGGCAAGCACGGCAAGGGCCCGGGCGAATTCGATACGCCTCACGTGGCGGTGGTCGATTCTCACCAGAACGTCTATGTCAGCGACCGCGAGAACAATCGCATCCAGATTTTCGATTCCAACGGCAAATTCCTCCGGCAGTGGACTCATTTAGGGGCCACTCAGGGGATGGACATCTCGCCGAAAGACGAGTTGTGGATCATCACCCACCGCAACCGCGAAGAGAACCTGGCCTACGACACGCTGGCCGGGCGAATTATGCGCATCGACATCGAGTCGGGTATGATTCTCGGCTCCATGGAGAGTCCCGGGCATTGGCTGTCGCTGGGCCGCAACGGCGATATCTTCATCGCCAGCCTGACTGGCAATGTGTTTCGGTGGTATCCGGGATGGGTCCAGGGCGTGCGTGAGGAGGCGCCCGGCGTTGTGAAGTAGCGGAACGCTCGCCAGCCTCGCGGTTACGCATCGGGTTTCCGAAAAACGGACCGGAAATCGGATGAGATTGGGGTTATACTGGCAAGCGTCAGTCCCTTTGTACCGAGACAGGAGGTCACTGGCAATGTCAGTCTCTCGCAGATCCTTCTTTGCCCGCGCCGGGGCCATCGCCGCCGCCCAAGGGCTGGCCTTGCAGGCGCAGCAGAAGCCGCCGGTCGATCCCGGGGCGACCCCGCAGGACCCTCGCATGGGCACTGGCGATGTCTCCAAGCTCTTTCAGTATTCCAGTAAACGCGCCAAAGTGTCCCTCATCAAGGGTGACAGCCGGCGCAAGAACATCTTCGACGCGCTGGTCGCGATCGACGACCAGATCCGGCCCGCGCTCAAGGCCAGGAAGTACGTTCTCATTAAACCCAACGGGCTCGACCCGTCACGGCAACTGATTTCCACTCAGGCCGATGCCGTGCATGGAATCCTCGACTACCTGGCTCCCCGCTTCAAAGACCCGGTGGTGATCGCCGAATGCGGCGGAACTCCCGCCAGGCAGGCCACCAGCGAGTTCGGCTGGAGCAGGATCTTCGACGAGCACAAGCCCCTCGACATCAAGCTCGAAGTTCCCAACGAGGAAGGCCGCTACGAGCTCATGATGGGGATCGACTACGACATGCATCCGATCCCGATCCGGCTGGGTGCCCGGTTCGTGGACCCCGATGCGTTTCTGATCTCCTCGGGGGTGCTGAAGACGCACAACATGGTGGTGGCAACCATGTCGATCAAGAACGTGATTCTGGGAGCGCCGCTATCTCCGCCTCCCGGAGAGAAGCGGCCTTGGGGAGAGAGCGAGAAGCGCAAGTTTCACGTCGGCATACGGGCGGGTAACTACAACATGTACCTCGCCGTCCAGCGCATGATTCACAACTGGGGGTTGGGGATCGTGGACGGGTTCGAGGGCATGGAGGGTAACGGTCCCGTTTCGGGCACGCCGGTGCCCCACCGCATCGCCGTGGCCTCGACGGATTTCCTGGCGGTGGATCGGGTGGGCCTCGAGTGCATGGGCATCGATGCCAGTTGGCCCGGCTATCTCAATTACTCCTATCAAGGCGGCCTGGGCCAATACGATCTGTCTAAGATCGACGTGGTTGGGGCTAAGATCGCCGACGTGCAACGCAAGTACCGGCTTCACGCCGACGTGGACCGGATGCTCGAGTGGCGAGGCCCGATGTTGGATCTTCCGCCGAACCTGGGCCGCAATCGGCCGCGGCTGGAAGAGGATCTCTCCGCCTACGCCTGATGCATTTATGGCGCGCGCACCCGTGCGCGCCGCGTCGAGACTCTTCTCGACGCAGGATTCCGGGTGAGTAAGTCCCGAAAGGAGCGTATGTCAACGATGAGCACATCGTCAACGAGATGGGCAATCGGTTCGCTTTTGGCCGCCGCGCTGCTGAGCGTTCCGGCGGCAGCGCAGCAGCCGGGTCAGGCGCAGAGCGCCGCCAAACCAAAACTGTATAACACTGCCAAGCGGAAGCTGCTGGATGGCAAACAGGTGTTCAGCTTCACGCAATCGACGATGGATATCAAAGGCTATTGCGAGGCAGCCAGGCATTACGATTACACCTGGTTCGAGATGCAGCACAGCACGCTCGAATTCAAGGACATCGAGGCGATGATCGCCGCGTGCCCGCACGTTCCGGCGATTCCCATGATCCGGCTGCCGGACGCCCAGGAATGGCATATCCAGCATGCCACCGATATCGGCGTGCTGGGCGTCATCGTCCCCACGGTGGATGATGTGGACCGGGCGCGGGAGGGCGCCAAGTGGGCGCTATATCCACCGCGCGGAAGACGGAGCACGGGCCAAGGCCAGGCCGCTTCCCTTTGGGGCATCAACCGCGAAGACTACCATCGGACCATCAATGACAACATGCTGGTGGTAATTATGATCGAGACGCCTACCGGCGTCGCCAATGCCTTTGACATCGCCTCGGTGCCCGGTGTGGACGTCATCCTCGTCGGCAACAACGATCTGAGCCAGTTCTCGGGATACCCGCAGGACGACCCACGATACCAGGAGATGATCACCAGGATTCACGATGACACGCTGCGGGCGGGCAAGATCTTCGGCCAGGCCAACGCAAAGTACGCCACCGGACATCCGCTCAGCAAAGATGCCAAGTTCTTCCAGAACGGCCCTTCGAACGATGGCTGGAAGCCGCCCTCCAGTGGTGCTAACGTGAGCGCCCCGCCGCCGGGAGAACGCTAAGGTAGGGCATGCCTTAGTTTGCCGTCCGTTGTCCCGAACCGGAAATGGGCCGGGTGTGCCTCCAGCACGCCCCGCCGCCCGGCTTATCCTGGAATGTGACGGTTAAACGTTCCCCATCCGGACAACCCATGCGCAAGGGCATCGTCCGGCGTCTGTTCCGATGGTGCCTCATCGCCGCGCTGGTCGGGTGGTCGCTGCTCGCTCTCAGCCTCTTGTCCCTTCGCTGGATCGACCCGCCCTTCACGGCCGTGCACATCGAGCGGCGGGTGCAGGCCTGGATGCACAAGAAGGCATATCACAAGCGGTACACGTTCGTCGGGCTCGACCGGATTGCGCCCGGCCTCCAGCACGCGGTGATTGCCGCGGAGGACTCGCGCTTCTACCAGCACCGCGGTTTCGACTGGCACGAGATGCAGACCGCGGTGAACGACGACTTGGAGAAAGGCCGCGGCCGCGGCGCTTCCACCATCACGCAGCAACTCGTGAAGAACCTGTTCTTCGGGACCGGCCGCTCTTTCCTGCGCAAGGGCGTCGAGTTCACGCTGGTTCCGGTGGCCGAGTTAGCCCTCGGCAAGCGGCGCATTCTCGAACTGTATCTGAATGTGGTCGAGTGGGGACCGGGCGTTTATGGGGCGGAAGCCGCATCGCGCTACCATTACGCGACCTCGGCGCGAAGCGTCGGCCGCGAGCAGGCTGCGCGGCTGGCGGCCATTCTCCCATCCCCGCTGAGGCGCCGCCCCGACCGCATGAACCAGTACTCCGCAATCATCCTCGAACGCATGGAGCTGATGGGCTGGTGACCAGGGCAGGCGCCCGCTCAGAACAGCCCCGGTTGCCCATCGTGCGGGTGCTTGCGTTTCACGTTGAAATAGTCGAACGCCAGCTCGGTTCCGACCCGGCCGCGCGGCGTGCGGTTGAGGAAGCCAAGTTGGATGAGGTACGGCTCGTAGACTTCCTCGATGGTGTCGGCCTCCTCGGAAATGGAGGCGGCGATGGTGCCGACGCCGACCGGACCGCCGCGGTATTTCTCGAGAATCGTCAGCATGATCTTCTGGTCGATCTCGTCCAGGCCGTAGCGGTCGACGTCGAGCAGGTTGAGGGCAGTCTGCGCCACCGGTAGCGTGATGCGGCCGTCGGCGCGCACTTGCGCATAGTCGCGGACGCGGCGCAGCAGGCGGTTGGCGATACGCGGCGTACCGCGGCACCGGCGTGCCAGTTCCTCGGCGGCGCCATCCTCGATTTCCACGCCGAGCAGACGCGCCGACCGGTTTACGATGGCCTTGAGCTCCGCGACGGTGTAGGGATCCAGGCGCAGCACCAGCCCGAAACGGCCGCGCAGCGGCGCGCTGACCAGGCCCTGGCGGGTGGTGGCGCCGATGGCGGTGAACTTCGGCATGGGCAGCGAGTGGGTGCGCGCGCCCGGCCCGACCCCAACCAGGATATCGACGCGAAAATCCTCCAGCGCCGAATACAGCATCTCTTCCACGTCGGGCAGCAGGCGGTGAATCTCGTCGATGAAGAAGACCTGGCGGGCACGGATGTTGCTGAGGATGCCGGTGAGGTCGAGTTTCCTTTGCAGCACAGGCCCCGAGGTGGTGGTGAACTCGGCCTCGAGTTCTTCGGCGATGATGGCGGCAAGCGTGGTCTTGCCCAGCCCGGGCGGCCCATAGAGCAGCACGTGGTCCATGGCTTCGCCGCGCTGGCGGGCGGCCTGGATGGCGATATCCAGGTTCTCTTTGAGCTTGCTCTGTCCGGTGAATTCGGCCAGCCGCCGCGGGCGGAGCCCCGCTTCGAACTGCAGATCTTCGGCTTGGCGATCGCCGGAAACCAGTTTCCGGTCGGGCACTGTTACCAGCTTACCGTACCAGTTCCAGGGCGCGCCGGAAAAGCGGCTCGAAGTCGGCGGGCGCGCCGGCGGACTTGGCCTTGCGGACCGCCGCTTCGGCCTGCGGACGGGCGCAACCCAGGTTGAGCAGGGCGGAAAGCACATCCTGATCCACCGCACTCAGGGCGGCGGTTGGCGCTTCCGGCAACTCCCCGCTCACGGCCGGCATTTTGTCGCGCAGCTCGAGCACCATCCGCTCGGCCGTCTTCTTCCCCACGCCGGGGATGCGGACCAGCCGATCCACTTCGCCGCGGATAATGGCGCCAATCAGCTCGGGCGCGGCCATGCCCGAAAGCACCTTCACGGCCAGTGTGGGGCCGATGCCGCTGACCGAGATCAGCTTCTCGAACAGCGCCTTTTCCTCCCCGGTGAGGAACCCATACAGCGAAAGCGCGTCTTCGCGAACGTGGGTGTGGATGCGCAGGCGAACCTCGGCGCCGGCTCCGGGCAGGTGGGTGAACGTGGAGACCGGAATGGTCACGTCGTAGCCGACGCCGCCGGCCTCCACGATAGCCTGGTTGGGATGCTTCTCGATCAGAATGCCGCGCAGCAGAGCGATCATAAGTGAGGCAACGATCAAGTTAGCACAGTGGCCGGAGCGGCGCGCTTCCGTGTGCGCTCAGAGCAGGTCTTCCAGCTTCTTTCGCAAATCGGCGGCCAGCCGCGGGTTTTCGCCACCAGTCGAGATGGCGAGGTGGAAACCATGGCGCGACACGCTTGCGGGGAGGATGAAATCGCACTCGCGGGCGGAATCGGCGATGTTGGCGAAAATGCCGCGGCCCTTCGCGGCTACGCCGATGCGATGGTTGGTGAGCCGGTCGTTGGTGGCGGCAAAGACGAGCACATGCCCGGCCAGGTCGGCCGCGCAGAACAAACGGCGCACCAGCCGCACGGGGAGGGATTCGAATTCGCTTTCCCACTCGGGCGCGACCACCGTCACCCGCGCGCCCGCATCAATGAGACCCTTGGTCTTGCGCAGCGCCACTTTCCCCGCGCCCACCACCAGAACGGGGCGGCCTTCGAGCGAGAGGAAAATCGGATAGTGCTTCAACTCCAAACTGTAACACGGCAGACGGCGCAATCGCGCCAAAATTCGAAGCCGTTCGCGTTGCGCCTGCTATGATTGATGTGCAATGCCTGACTCGACACCCGCGGTGGTGATTGTGGGCCGGCCGAACGTAGGCAAATCGACCCTCTTCAACCGCATCACCGGCCAGCGCCGCGCCATCGTGGGCGACGAACCTGGAATTACGCGCGACCGCATGCACGGACAGGCCGAGCACCGCGGCCGCCGCTTCGAGGTGATCGATACCGGCGGCATCGTGGTCGAAGACCAGGAGTACATCCCGAGCCAGATCCTGCGCCAGGCGCAGTTTGTCCTGGAGGGCGCCGCGCACATCATTCTGCTGGTGGATGGGCGGGCCGAAATCACCGGCGCCGATCGCGACCTGGCGCGCATGCTGCAGCGCCTGGGACGTCCGCTGACGCTGGCCGTCAACAAAGCCGACACCGCCTCGCATGAGGATCTGGCCAACGCGTTTTACGAGCTCGGCATCGCCGACGTCTACCCGGTTTCCGCGGAGCACGCCACGGGTGTGGACGCGCTGCTCGATCGTGTCACGGCGGCGTTCGCGGAAGGCGAAGCGGCCCCGGCGCCTGAGACCGAATCGATCAAAGTGGCCATCATCGGCCGGCCGAACGTGGGCAAATCCACTCTGCTGAACGCGCTCACCGGGCAGGAGCGCGCCATCGTTTCCCCGGTGGCCGGCACCACCCGCGACTCGGTAAACGAAACCGTGGAGCGCGACGGCGTGGAATACATTTTCGTCGACACTGCCGGCATCCGCCGCAAGGGCAAGACCAGGCTGATGGCGGAAAAGCTGAGCGTGGTGATGGCGCGGCGCAACATCCGCATGGCGCACGTGGTGCTGCTGGTGCTGGACGCGGTGGAAGGCGTCTCCACCAACGATGCCACCATCGCCGGCTACGCCCACGAAGGCGGACGCGCGCTGATTATCTGCGTAAACAAGTGGGACGAGTTGAAGAACAGCTCGAAGAACGAATTCGAGCGCGACATCCGCGACATGTTCAAGTTCCTCGAATACGCGCCCGTCAAGTTCATTTCCGCCAAGACCGGCGCCGGCGTGGCAGCCTTGTTCCCGCTGATCCACGAAGTATATGAGGCAGCGTCGCGGCGCATCCCGACCGGCGAACTGAACCGCTGGGTGGAACAACTGCAATTCGAGGAACGCAAGATTCTCTACGCCACGCAGGCGTCCATCCGCCCGCCGGAGTTCGTCATCTTCACCGGCGGCAAAGGCGGCCCGCTGCACTTCTCCCACGAACGCTACCTGGTCAATCAACTGCGCCGCAGTTTCGGCTTCAAGGGCACGCCAATCGTTCTGAAGACGAAAGCCAAGGGCGCGGGAAAGAAGAAAAGGTAGACGATATGATCCCGGACCGAGGATTCTTGAGGCAAAGCAGTCCAGTGTAGGCTCGCATTCTTTTCGATATAAATCCGCTCCGTTTTGTGATATGCTCAACGCACTCCAGGAGGGGTGTGGCATGTCCCTTGTGCGTGAGCTTCTGCAACAGCGCAACAGTCTCTTCTACGTCGAAGAGGGCGACTCCGTGGCCACGGTGGTGCGGCGAATGGCGGAACTGAGCGTGGGCGCCATTATGGTGATGGGCGGCGGCGAACTGCGCGGCGTCTTCAGCGAGCGCGACCTGATGCGGCGCGTGGTGCTGGAAGGCCGCGACCCGGAACGAACCGCGGTGCACCAGGTGATGACCACCAGCGTTGCAACCATCGAGGATTCCGCCACCGTCGAGCAGGCCATGGAGGCTATGCAAACCCACGGCTGCCGCCACCTGCCGGTGATGAGCGGTGGGGCCGTGGCCGGCTTTCTCTCCATGCGCGACGTCATCCATCATGAGCTGATGCAAAAGACCGAAGAATTGCATCATATGCAAGCCTACATCCACGGAGCTTGACCGGAATCATCCTTTTCGCCCACGGCTCTCGCCTCGAGCCGGCTAATCAAGCGGTGCGGGCCGTCGCTCGTCAGTTGGCCACTGCCGGGCGGTTCGAAGCCGTGGAAACTGCATTTCTGGAGCTGGGCGAGCCCAATCTGGGCGGAGCCGTCGAAGCACTGGTGGCACGGGGTATCGACGACATCCTCGTGGTTCCGTATTTCCTTACCCTTGGCATTCACCTTGAGCGGGATTTGCCACTTATTATCAATCAGATAGCGGAGCGAATCGGGCATGTGAGGATTCGCGCCACGGCCCCGCTGGATGGGCATCCGGCGCTGGTGGATGCTCTGCTGGAGCGGATCAACGCCGGACTAGCTACTTGAGCGGAAAACACTCAAGAAAAGCTTGACAATATCACGCTAAGGTTTGATAATAGGTTTGGACTAAGACGCCGCGCCTTTCGACGGCGGAACGCCATTGTTCAAGACAAGACATTGATTCGAGCGAGGGAGGTTTAGCAGAGGTATGGGCAAAATCATCGGTATTGATCTGGGCACGACCAACTCCGTGGTGGCAGTGATTGAGGCCGGCCAGCCCACCGTGATCGCCAACCAGGAGGGTCAGCGAACGACGCCTTCGGTAGTGGCGTTCACCAAGAGCGGCGAGCGGTTGGTGGGCCAGGTCGCCAAGCGTCAGGCGATCACCAATCCGGAGAACACGGTTTTTTCGATCAAGCGGTTTATGGGGCGCCGCTCCGACGAAGTCAACGAAGAAATGAAGATGGTCCCCTACAAAGTGGTGCGTGGCGACAACGGCGACGCGCGGGTGGATATCAGCGGCAAGAAAATGTCCCCGCCGGAAATCTCGGCGATGATCCTCACCAAGCTGAAGGAAGCCGCCGAATCGTACCTGGGCGAGAAGGTCACCCAGGCTGTGATCACCGTGCCCGCGTACTTCAACGACGCGCAGCGGCAAGCCACCAAGGACGCCGGCAAGATCGCCGGCCTCGAGGTGATGCGCATCATCAACGAGCCGACGGCGGCGGCGCTGGCTTACGGGCTCGACAAGAAGAAGAACGAAACCATCGCGGTTTACGATTTCGGCGGCGGCACCTTCGACATCTCCATCCTGGAGGTCGGCGAGGGCGTGGTGGAAGTGAAATCCACCAACGGCGACACGCACCTGGGCGGCGACAACATCGACCAGCGGATCATCGACTGGATCGTGAGCGAGTTCAAGAAGGAAAACGGCATCGACCTTTCGCGCGACCAGATGGCTCTGCAGCGCCTCAAGGAAGGCGCGGAGAAGGCCAAGATGGAGCTGTCCACGCTGCTCGAAACCGAAATCAATCTGCCCTTCATCACCGCCGACGCCTCCGGCCCGAAACACCTCCAGATGAAACTGACGCGGGCGCGTTTCGAGCAGATGGTGGAGGACATTGTGCAGCGCTCCGTCGGGCCGTGCAAACAGGCCCTGGCCGATGCCGGCTTAAACCCGACTCAGATCAACGAGGTGGTGATGGTGGGCGGCCAGACGCGCATGCCGCGCATTCAGCAACTGGTGCGCGACCTGTTCGGCAGGGAGCCCCACAAGGGGGTCAACCCGGATGAAGTGGTTGCGGTGGGCGCCGCGGTGCAGGGCGGCGTGCTGGCGGGCGAAGTGAAGGACGTGCTGTTGCTGGACGTCACCCCGCTTTCGCTCGGCATCGAAACCATGGGCGGCGTGTTCACCAAGCTCATCGAGCGCAACACCACCATCCCCACGCGCAAGACCGACGTCTTTTCGACGGCCAGCGACAACCAGTCCTCGGTGGAAATCAAGGTCTTCCAGGGCGAGCGTGCGATGGCGCGGGACAACCGGCTGCTGGGGGTGTTCCAGTTGGGCAACCTCCCACCGGCGCCGCGCGGCGTGCCGCAGATTGAAGTGACTTTCGACATCGATGCCAACGGCATCCTCAACGTTACCGCCAAGGACCGGGCCACCAACAACGAACAGAAGATCACCATCACCTCTTCCTCCGGCCTGGCCAAGGACGAAGTGGACAAGATGGCGCGGGACGCCGAATCGCACGC
>JBAVIH010000567.1:0-3848 GCA_049686695.1 Bryobacteraceae bacterium
AGCGGATTCGGACTGGCCGGCGCCGGCGCGCCGCTGGCGGGCTGGTTCGTCACCGGCCCAAGCCCGGTCGAGAAAATGTCGATGTAGTCCGTGCCGCGGTGCGCCGGCTGGCCGGCGAACGGGCCGCTGGCGGGAGCGGCCAGCGTGGCAGTGCCGTTGATCAGAATCGATCCCTGGCCGGAGCCGGTTCCGGTCGCCGTGTAAAGGCCCGGCGAGAATTCGGCGAGCGGCACGCTGATGGTGTTTCCGCTCAGATCGTCGGTCACGATGGTGAGCGGCGCCGCGGTCTGGCCGGCCAGTTCCCAGGGGACCTGCGCATCCACCTGACCCGGAAATGCGTGGATCAGCGGAACCGGAAAACCGCCGAACGTGAGCGCGGTGGTGCCCAGCACCAAGGGCAGCGACGGGCCGGCTGCCAATGCGGCGTCACCGGCCAGATCGGCGCCGAAGATCGACACCAGGCTTCCCGGAGCAACCGGAGTGTCGATTGCGAAGCTGGCGTTGTCGATGACGCCGCCCGCGCTCAGGCTGGGCGGCCCGAAGGCCAGCCGCCGCTGCGCCATGGCCAGGTTGGTCGTGCGCACCAGATTCACCAGGTCGTACTTGGGGCGGTCGGCCACGTCCACCATGCCGAACGCGTAGTCCTCGCCTTCCACCAGGTCCAGATCCGTTTCGCCGAGGAAGCCGCGGCCGGACACCGGCTCGTCGCGATACTCGAACCAGGCAACGCCGATGCACCAGGGGTTGCGCGCGGCAGACTGCAGGTTGCTCTGATACTGCGCGCCGGCATTGGCATCGTCGGTAGCATTGGCCGCGGCGTAAAGCTCGTAGCCGCGCAGCAGATTGTAACTCGGCGGGAATGAGTATTCGCCCAGAAAAGCCGGCTTTGCGGTAGATTCGAGCAGGCCCTCCAGCAAGCTGTTTTCGAACACCGGAGAGTAATTGTCATAACCGATCACATCCACGTGCGCGGCGTTCAGTTGCCAGTCGGTCGCATTCACCCACCAGCCGGGGACGATCCAGATGCCGAAATACAAATGATTCGGGTCGATGCCCTTGATCGCCTGGTAAACGAATCCGAAATATTGATCCTCGTAATACTCGCGCAGGGTTTCGATGTCCGCGGCCGGCGGCGTGGGCGACGAACTGTAGAGGCCGGCGATGGTAGTGGCTTTGACGCCCCACGCGGCGGCCATATTCGCGACATTGTTGCCGTAAATGGCGCTGAGAGCCTGGTTCATCAGGGCGCGTTTGGCGGGCACCGTGCTGCCCAAATCGAGGATGGTCTGCACCTCGGCCGGTGTGATGAGGTCGTCGTACTCATTGCCGAACGACCAGCCGAGAATCCGCGAATCGTTGACGCTGGCTGCGATCTGCTGCCGCAAAGTGGACTGGAGATCCCCCTGGACGGCGGGATCGAAAATGTCCGGGTGTACCGCTATGATCGGAACATTGTAGGGCTCGAGCACGGGCAGAATCGGCAGGTTGCCGGCCTCGCTCGCCCACTTGCCGAAGCCCGAGAATCCCCATGCGTTCATCCGCTGGACAGTCAAATTGGTGGCGATGTTTTGCCAGTCGCCGCCGTACTTGCGGATCATGTTCCAGGTGTCGAAAGAAAAACTGGCGATTCCCGTGTTGCCCCAGTCCCCGCTGGACCAGGCCGCATTGTACGGGCCGGTCTTCGGCGGTAGCGCGGCGAATTCCCATTCGCGGTTGGTGGTGGGTGTGTTGTTGCCGGTGATCAGCGGACCGGTGTCCAGACCGATATAGAAACAGGGATTGCCGACCGGCGAGATCAGCCACCACACGCCGTTATGTTGGACGACGTGGAAATAGCCGGTCGCCTCGTCCTGCCAGCCGGCTTTGAGGACGCCGCCCCATGCGTCATACCCGGTGGGCGTTCCCCATGCGGCCAGCGCGGTCTGCTCTTCGGCGGCGGCGGTCTGCAGATCGGTGTCGGTCTGAATCTTTCCGGCGAAATTCGAATAGACGCTTTGCCCGTAAGTGTCCACGTACGGCGCATAACTCTGCATGTTAGATACACTGGTCAGACTGAACACGGCAGTTACCGTCAACGAGTCACCGGCGTTGTATTGGAAAGGCAGATTCAGGGAGTTGGACCCCGGCGCGAGTAGCATAAGAGGAACCAGCCGCGCGTCGGCCGCGAACGAGCCCGATGCCGTGACTCCGCCGCTCGATTCCGCATCGATCGAGCTTTGCGAAGGGATATAGTCGCCTGGGCCGTCCGCCCAGGAGGGCACCGCGTTCACCAGCAGATCCTGGTTCGGCAAACTCGAGAATCCGCCGAAGACCTGCCAGAGGAACTGTCCATCGAGATACAACTCGAAGTAAGTTGGTGTAATCACGGCCTCGGCCGTGTAAGTGTGATTCGTCTTCCAGCTCGGTCGTTGGACGATGAACCGCCACTGAGCGCCGTCCGCGACTCCCACGGCGATAGTCATATTCGCTAACTGGCAGTAAGTCGAGGAACCGGCGGGGCTGTTTTCCAGGTCCATATAGAAGCCGGTATTGGCGTACCAATTGGACTGGTCGACCAGGGTGAAGCGGCAGTCGGTAGCCAACGCGGCGGCGGGTATCAGAATAGCGGTGATCAGGAGACGTACGAAGCGGCGAAACGTCTCCGTGGTCTTCATTCCTTCAACGTAGCACCATGACGCTTGAGTTTCAGACGAAGAGCGGGTCCAGGGGTCTGCCGCACAGCTCGCGTGGCCGGCAGTCGGAAAAGTATGTGGCATTAGGCCGGACAGCCGGAGCCGGAGCGCAGGGTCTTACCCCACCACGCGCGGCAACTCTTCCATCGGGCCCATCCACTCGAGTTCCCGCTCCATGTCCGGGTGGAGGCGGAATTTTCTGCGCACCGCTTCGAGTTTCGCGCCGCGAATATCGATCTTGCTCAAGTCGTACTGGCCGATGCCGAAATCGCCGCAGAAATTCAGATAGCCGAGCCACTTGGGGTTGATCCCCATCACCTCGAGCCCCACCCGGTCGGCCGCGATGTAATCGCGCGAGGCGATCGCGACGCGTGAAGCAATCGGCGTGCCGGACGAGGGACCATTGCCTTCCATGCCCTCGTATCCGTCGATCACGGTGGCGCCCCAGAACGGCTTCATCGCCTGCGCGGAGAGGAAAATGTTGTAGTGGGTCTGGCGCAGCCCGTTGTGGGTGACGCGCTTGTCGTTCCATTCCGGCCTCACGCCCGGCGCGCTGTGCAGCGGCGCGCCCAGCGCCATGTTCTTCACCGAAAGCGTGGCCACCACGGTGTTGTGCGTTTTCATCACGGCGGCGCAGATGACGAAGGCGTCGGGGTCCATCAGCCGCGCGCCCAGCCGCGCCGGTTTGGCGTGCAGGTCGTAATCGATCAGCGGAACGGTGACGTAGCGGGCCTCGCGGTTGAGATCCACCAGGTCGACGCGCAGCGATTTGTGCTCGCTCGCGATGGCACGGAAGCGGAACTCCTCGAACGCCTCCATGGTGTCGCCCGCCGAAGCCTCCGCCACCATCACCGGCCCTTTGAAACGCGGCTCGAGGTAATCCAGGATGCCGTGAACCGCGCCGGCATTGGTGGCGGCGAGCGGGTTCGTGGTGGAAACGAAATTGGGCTTGATGACCACGTACTTCTTGGCCCGCAGCGCCGGACCGATCTGATCGTCGATGGCCGCCAGCGCGGCGGCGATGTTCTTGCGGCGGTCGTTGCCCTGCACCACGGCAACCGTCGACCGCGGCTGCGGCGGCGCCTGCCCTAACAGCGGCCGAAGGGCCGGGGCAAAAGCGGTGAGTTGCAGCATGGTGCGGCGGGTGAAACGCATGGGGATGGACCTCTACTCTGA
>JBAVIH010000568.1:0-23805 GCA_049686695.1 Bryobacteraceae bacterium
GTTCGGGCACATCCGCCGCGGGAGCCGCTTCCGCGGGAGCGGGCGGCGCGGCTATGATCGGCGCCGGCGGAGTGCGGTCCATTTTGAGAACCTTATCCTCCACGCTGGTGACGATCTTGTCGTACTCCTCGTTGTCTTCGAAGAAGTCGGAAACGTAGAGGAAGGCGTCGCGGTCCAGGCCGATGTCGACAAACGCCGACTGCATGCCCGGCAAGACGCGCGTCACGCGCCCCTTATGGATACTTCCAGCCAGGGAATATTCGTTTTCCCGCTGGTGGTAAACTTCAAAAACCTGATCGTCCTCGAGGATCGCCACACGCGTTTCGTGGCGGTTGGAAGAGATCACTAACTCCTTGGACATCCGTTTCCTCCCCGGGAACTTGGGGAGAGTCTCGGAGGGAAGGTCGGCACCCTGCGTGCGCCGGTCCGCCTGCGCGTACAAGCGGGACGCCGGTCGCTAAAGAAGCTCACGCTGGCCGGCGGTGGAGCTTTCACTCAAAACACCGGACGGCCGGGAACCGCTCCTCTCACCTGGGGGGCGCTCAAGAGCGCCACCACCCCGAGGGTCTCTTCTTAGGCTCCCGATAACCTTTCTGTTGCGGACTCGCCCTTGCGGACTCACCCGGCTAATTCACGAATCTTCTGAGGCGGACGTTATTCACCAGCCCCAAAGCCAAAAAGCTCGACCAGATGCTGGAACCACCGGCGCTCATGAACGGCAACGGAATGCCGGTCACGGGCATCAAGCCGGCCACCATTCCCACATTGACCACAACATGGAACAGCAACAGGCTGGCCACGCCCATGCAGATATACATACCCACGGGATCGGGCGCCGTTTGCGCATTCTGGACAATGCGCATAATCATGACAAAGAACAGCGACAAAACAATCACTACGCCGACAAATCCATGCTCCTCGGCCAGCGCCGCAAAGATGAAGTCCTTCTGCGACACGGGCAGGAACCGTAACTGGGTCTGCGTTCCCTTGGTAACTCCCTTGCCGAACATCCCACCCGCTCCCACCGCGATCTGGGATTGAATCAACTGAAACCCGGTTCCCTGGGGATCGCGGTCCGGGTCGAGAAAACTGACCAGCCGCGCCCGCTGATAGTCTTTCAGAAAATACCAGCCCCCGACAAGCGCCAAAATCGTGACGGCGGCGATACCGACCACGTACTTGCGCCGCAGTCCCGCCAAGAATGCGCCGACCATCAAGATGGCGATATACGTTAACGAGGTTCCCAGATCGGGCTGCTTCAGCACCAGCAACGTGGGAACCAGCACCAGCGACGTAAGTATCGTCATCTCCCGGATTTCCAGCGTTTCCGTCTTGATTTCCGCCAGGTACCGGGCCACCAACAATATTATCATCAGCTTGACAAATTCCGATACTTGCAAATGTAAACCACCGCCCAGCGGAATCCAGCGGCGGGAACCAAAGGCCGTCTGGCCCACCACGTAAGTGACCGCCAGAGCCACCACCGAAGCGATGTAATAGCTCGGAACGTAATGCAGCAGCGTATGATAATCCACCGCCAGCACCAGCCACATCAGCAGCACGCCGCCGGCGACGTAGAGGATCTGGCGCCACCACGCGCTGTGGTAGGGGCTGTCGAGCGTGGCACTATAAATCTGCAGAACGCCGATGCCGCACAGCGCCAGCGTGATCAGCAGCAGGGACCAATCCAGATCGCGTGCGGATAGATAGCGGGTCATATCAGTTGTGAGGCTGCGAGGCGGACGAATCGGCGCCGGGTATCCCGAGATGCGTCATCTCCGAAAGGCGCGCCGTGATGGAACCCTGCTGCTGGCGCAGCGCCTCCAGCCTTGCCTTCTTATCGAAATAGGCCTTTAGAACGTCGCGCACAATGGGCGCCGCCAGATAGCCTTCCCGGCCGTGATCGAACAGAGCGACCACCACGATTTCCGGCGCCGAGCGGGGCGCAAAACCCACGAACCAGGCGTTGTCCGTCATGTCCACTCCGCCGGTGTGCTTGGCGAACTCGGCCGACGCCACCTGCGCGGTCCCGGTCTTGCCGCAGACCTCGATTCCTTTCAACTGCGCGTATCCGCCGGTTCCGCCGCCTTCGTTCACCACGCCGAACATGCCATCGATCACATCCTTGACGTGATCCGGATCGAGCGGCCACTGGTCCGGCTTTTCCGTCGCGTCCAATTCCCGCACCAGGTGGGGATGATGCCAGACGCCGCCAACGGCGATGCCGCCAATCGCGCGCGCCAACTGGAGCGGCGTCACCGTCAGCGCGCCCTGTCCGATAGCCACAGAGATGGTTTCGCCGGCCCACCACTTTTCGCGATAGTTGCGCAGCTTCCATTCGGGCGATGGCACAATGCCGGAGGCTTCGTTGGGCAGATCGATTCCGCTCGCGTGCCCGAAGCCCACCAGGCTGGCATAATAGGCGATCGGGTTGATGCCCATCTTGTCGCCCAGAGTGTAAAAGAAAACATCGCAGGAGTGCACAATCGCGTTGTGCAAAGAGATGGCGCCGTGCCCGCCCTTCTGCCAGCATTTGTGGTAGCCGCCGTAGAACGAGGCGCCCCCATGACAATGAACCGCCCAATTCATGTCGATGGTGCCGGTCTCCAGGCCGGCCAGCGCCATGATCGGCTTGAACGTCGAACCAGGCGCCAGTTGCGCTTGAATGGCGCGGTTCAACATGGGGTGGTCGGGGTTATCGGTGATGGCCTTCCAGTCGGAGGCCTTGATGTGGTCGGCGAACTTGTTGAGATCGAACGCCGGCCGGCTGACCATGGCGAGCACCTCGCCCGTGCGCGGATCGAGCGCGACCACGGCGCCGTTGCGGCCATCCATGGCGAGCTCGGCGACCGCCTGCAAATCCAGATCGATGGTGAGCTGAAGGTCCTTGCCGGGCGTGGCTGGCTTTGTTTTGAGCACCTGGCGCACCTGCCCGCGGTTGTCCACCACCACCTGGCGCTGGCCATCCACGCCCGCCAGCATGTCGTTGTACTGCCGCTCAATGCCGAACTTGCCGATGGCCGTGCCGGGATCGTACTTGGCGAACTCGGGCGTGTCCAATTCCTGGTCGCTGATTTCACCGGTGTAGCCGATCACGTGCGCCATCATGCCGTTCTGCGGGTAGGCCCGTTTGTAATCCTGCGTCAGCAGCAACTCGGGGAAGAAATCGCGGTGCGAGTCGACGAAAGACAGGTCGCCCGTCGTGACCATCTCCTTGAGCACGATTGGATCGTACTTGGGACGCATGCGGTAGCGGCGCACTTTAGCCTGCAGATCGGCCAGGTCCAGGTCCAGACCGAGCGCGATGGGCGCCAGGTGCGCTTCGTTCAGCGATTCGCGCGTGAGCAGAAGGCGGAAGGAACTGTGGTTGTCGACGATCAACCGGCCGTCGCGATCGAGGATGCGCCCGCGCGGCGCCGCCATCGGCTGCGATTTTACGCTGTTGGCCAGCGCGCGGTTGTCATAATATTGCGGATTCTGAACCTGGAGCCGCCAGAAGCCGGAGATCAGAAACACGAACGCGATGACGGTAGCGTACTGAAAAATGGCGATCTTGCCCACCACCTGCCGGTTGTCGTCGCGCAGGGGTGGCTTGTGAATGACCTGGGACTCGAGATTGGGATCGATCGGCGGCAGGGTCACGGCACTCAGGCGCAAGCCGGCTCTTCTCTTTCAGTGTAGCCCAACCCCGGAAAGGCCGCCGAAAGACCGGCGAGACTGGAGCACCCGGCTCCGGTCAACCTCACCGTTCCCGGCAAAGCGCCGGTTTCCGTTTCCGTAACACTCGCGGAGGCCGGCGAGACACTTAGGGGCTTTTCCGATAGCAAATTGGGAAAACTTCATAGACAACCTGGGATGCGCTGCACGACCGATGACAGTATTGTTATTGGTAGAAGCATTCAGCGGCTAAATCGACAGGAAGACTTCGAGGCCGAATCTGGAAGATCTCGACTCAGCCGGCAAGTGCCGCGAGCGCATTTATACACCATGGCCTTCGTGAGCATCAAACGGTTCCTGGCGCAGTCGGAGACGGAAGTCGCCTACCGGAACGCGCTCGCCATGTTGCTCGAAGGAGTGGCCGCCCACGCGCTCGAACTCGATCGCGCCGCCTGCCGCGGCTTCCGCCAGGCGATCGGTGAAATTCGCGGAGGCATGAACCCGGAGGCCGGCGCCGTGATTCTGCTGGCCAAGGCCGGGTCGGCCGTGCAGGCAATCGAGGATTACGCGCGACAGACGGCCAGCCTGGTGCAAGCCCAGGGCGCCGAGATGCGAAACATGATTGCCATGCTCGCCGGCACGGTGGTCGATATAGGAGGGGTTGGCGGGCGGGCAGTGGAGCGCCTGCAGAAGATCGGCGACGACCTGGAGCGGGCCGCCGCGGTGGAGGATGTTGCCACCCTCAAGAAGCGCCTGCAAGCCTGTCTGGGCGAAATCCGGGAAGAAGCCAAACAACAGAAGGCGGAGTCGACTCAGATGGTCCAGGCCCTGCGCCGGGAGGTTTCCCGCAAGCAGGCCGGGCGGATCGTCGGTCTCGACCTGGTCACCGACCTGCCGGGTGAGGCAGTCGCCCAGGCGCAGTTCGCGTCCGCGCTCCGCAGCGGCGACCGGAAGCATGTGGGCGTGTTCGTGCTAGGTTCGGCGCGCCTGATCAACCTGCGTTTCGGCCGCGCCACCGGCGATGACGCGGTCCGCGCGCTCAAGCAGTACCTGGCCGAGCAGTTGGCGCCCGGTGACCACATGTTCCGCTGGCCCGGCCCGGCCGTGGTCGCCTTGATGGCGGGCACCGATCCGTTCGAGCGAGTCTCGATCCGCCTGAAACGCCTTCTGGAGAAGCCCATCGAGCGGACTTTCGACGTCGACGGCCATTCCGTGTCGATTCCCCTCCCCGTCGCATGGTCCGTTCTAGCGTTGTCTCCACCTCTCGAGAACCTGAACCGCCAGATCCACGACTTCGTCGCCAGCCAGGGCGCTCAGGACGAAGAGCCCATCCCCGCCTGATTCGCCGCCCACCCCCTTGCCGGGCCAGACACCCTCGGCAGGTCGGTGCCGCAGCACCCCTGAGTCCCGCGGGTCGCCCTTTTTGCGCCGCTAGATACTCCTTTTGCGCGGTGAGATATAGGTACGTATATTTGATAGGCATAAGCATACTGGATCGACGAAAGGTGCTAGCATCGGGAAATGGAACTAACCCACGAGGAATTGGTAAGTGTGGTTAAGAATCTGGCGCGGGTGGTTGTACTGAACCGGGTGGAGACAGAGGCTCTAGGCGTCGCGCTGGGCGGTGCGGGGCTGGTCTCGTTGGCGGCCCGCCAGAACGCATTGGAGCGCTATTCCGAGCTGTCGAGTCTAATCGACGAAGGCACTCCAGACGCTTTTTTCCAACTGTTCGAGAAGATCCTTCCCAATCTCTGAAAGCGACGCGCAGCTTCCGATTGCCATCCGGCGCGACCCAGGCTAAAGATTCTGGCGGCTCAGCCGATTAAGTTAAATGGCTGAGGTGTCGATGGAACTGCTGGTCGCGCGACAACCGATCTTTGACGTGCAGATGCGCGTCTTTGGCTACGAGATGCTGTTCCGTTCCAGTGGCCGAAACGAGTTTGACGGGACGGAGGAGAACACTGCCACGGCCCAGGTCATTGGCACGGTCTTCGGCTCGGTGGAGACGGAAAAGTTGACGGGGCGCAAGAACACCTTCATCAATTTTCCGCAGAAGATGCTGCTGGATGGCACGGCGTCGATCCTGCCACCGCAGCAGATCGTGGTGGAAGTTCTGGAGAACGTCGAGGCCGGCGAGGATCTGCTGGAGGCCTGCCGCGCGCTACGGGGCCAGGGCTACCGGCTGGCACTCGACGATTTCACGGTCCCGGAAAAAGTGGAGGCCCTGATTCCGCTCGCCGACTTCCTCAAGGTGGACTTCCGGGCTACCAGCGCCTCCCAACAGGCGTTGGCCGCTGCGCAATTCAAAGGCAAGCTCCAACTGCTGGCCGAGAAGGTGGAAACTCAGGAGGAGTTCCGCAGCGCACGCGACATGGGCTACCAGTACTTTCAGGGTTTCTTCTTCGCCCGACCGGTGATTTCCTCCACCCGCCAGATTCCCGGGTTCAAGCTGCAGTTTCTCAGGATCCTCAACGAGCTGCACCGGCCGGAAATGGACTTCCGCAAACTGGCCGATTTGCTCAAGCGCGAGCCCGGGCTTTCCTACAAGCTGCTGCGCTTCGTCAACTCGGCGTGGTTCGGTTTGCGCTCGCCGGTGGAGTCGCTGCAGCGCGCGCTGGTTTCGCTCGGCGAGGACGCCGCTCGCAAGTGGCTATCGGTGCTCACCATGGCCAATCTGGCCGCGGACCATCCGACTGAGCTGGCCATCAGCGCGCTGGTGCGGGCGCGCTTCTTCGAGTCGCTCGCCAGGGAAAGCGGGTTGACGCACCTGAGCGACGACTGCTTCCTGGTGGGAATGTTCTCGCACCTGGATGCCATGCTGGGCCGGCCGCTGGCGGAACTGGTGGAGGGACTGAACCTGCACGGCCAGATTACCCGCACGCTTCTCGACCGCCCACATCCAAGCGACAAGATGCCGCCGGTGTGGAACCTCGTGCTCGCATACGAGCGTGGCGATTGGGACACGCTCTGCACTGCCGCGCCGGCTCTTGACCTCAAGCCGCAAACCCTCACCGGTTGCTACGCCGAAGCCGTGCGGTGGGCGGACAGCGCGGAAATCGCGTAGATCGGGACAGCGGAGCAGAGTGGTATATCTGATGTCTGCCGCATTAGGGTCTGCCGGACGTGTCCGATTTGGACAGCGTTGCCGGGGACCTGCGTCATACGGAAGTTAACGAAAATGAGTAGTGACCGCGCGGGCGTCCTGGAGCAGCATTATCATTTTGGAGCGAATCACACGCGAAGGGAATTCCCTGCTTGCAGGCCACCGGCCAGACGGGACGTGAAGTTCAGCTTCGCCGCCGCATGATATGACGCCCGCCCAAGCCCTCAGCCAGCCGGTGCTGGTGTACACCCGCATCGCGCTCAACCGGCGCAGGACTGTGCTGCTGGTGGCAATCTCGGTTATCGCGCTGCTGCCCTTCGTGGCTGGCATCAGCTATCTGGTTTCGCGCCTGATCATGAGCCAGGTGAGCCGGGCGGGCGATACGCGGATGCGCATCGGTTTGGACGAAGCGTGGTACCGGGATATGCGCTCGCGGCTCTCGGACGATGAACGGAAAGGGTTCGAGGCTGGCCTTCGCCAGGAGCGCACCGAATTGGCCCGGCAGGAAGCCGAAGATCTCCCGCTGATGCTGGAGATAATGCTGGTGATCGGCGCGGCGGTGGCGGCCGCGCTGGCCCTGCTCTACTGGGGCATCGCCCGCTCGCCCACCCCGAAATTGCTGAACGAGGCTGGGGCGTGGCCGGCGGGAAGCGGCGAAGCGGCGACGGCGAGCCTGCTCGAGAACCTAGCTATCGGAGCCGGCCTTCCCACGCCCAAGCTCTATGTGATCGAAACCAGCACGACCAACGCGTTCACCGCCGGAATGAGCGCGGAGCATGCCGTGGTGGCGGTGACGCGCGGGGCGCTGAATCTGCTCGACCCGCGCGAGCTCGAAGGCGTTCTCGCCCACGAGCTTTCGCACATCGGCAATCACGACATCCGGCTGAACTCGATCGCCGCCTCGCTGGCCCTGTTCCTGCGCATCCCTTACCTGCTGCTGCGGCGCAAACTGCCGTCCGCCTGGATCGGCGAGCCGGGCCTCTTGTTTTCGAGTTCCCAGGGCACGACGGCTGCCCTGAAAGTCGGCTTCAGCCTGTTCGACATTGCCCTGTTGCCGCTGGCTCTTTACATCCTGGTGGTGGCGCCTTTGCTGGGGACGCTGGTGCGCGCCGCGATCTCGCGCGAGCGCGAGTTTCTGGCCGATGCCGATGCGGCTTTGCTCACCCGTTTTCCGGAGGGCTTGATGCGCGCGCTGGCCAAGATCGGCGGCGCCGGGTCCGCCCTGCCCAATTCCAATCCGGCGTTCAGTCACTTCTATTTCGCCGATCCGGCCACGGCCGGGAACTGGTTCAGCGGCGGCCCGCTGGCAACCCATCCGCGGATCGAGGACCGCCTCCTCCGTTTGTTGGCGTTAGAGGGCGCTGCCGCCGTGCCCGCGCTCGAAGCGGCGGTTCGGCAAGGCAAGCGTTACGCACAGGGACATCCCGCCGTGGATCCGGAGAATGACGCCCCCGCTCCCGTCCCGACGGACGAGTTGGCCGCTTTCACCCGCGGCAACCCGATGGGCCGCGTCTCGCGCGTAATCACGTCCGAGCCTGTGCCCGTTTACGATAACATCCGCCCGGGCATCCCGCCGATGGTCATAGCCAACGTCAAGCCCGGCGCGCTGATCGTGGCCTTCGACGATCCCAGCCCAATGCGGCAGGTGATTACCGCCCAGGAGACGTTCGGATACATGGATCGCTCCGTGGAACTCGTCCCGCTCGAGAACGTGATTCCGGCCGAGATCTACGATCCCAAGACCCGCGCCGCGCTGGAGGCGAGCCTTCCGCCTCTCGGTGCGGTCGCCGTCCGAGCCGAACCGCAAGCCAGGGCGCCCAAGTCGGGCACCCTCACCGCCAAATCGATCTTCGCCGCAGCCGTTTTCGTGGCTGTGCTGGCGGCGATGCTGTTGCTTTACCTGAAGTTCGCCGGCTAAGTAAAGAACCGGCGGCGAAGACCGCCGGCGTTGCGAAGATACCGTAGCGCCGGCGGTCTTTGCCGCCGGTGTTTTTTTCTTTATTATGCGATAGTTACTGAGCAACACTTATAGTTAAGGTTTACGCGCGTAGTCGCACCCGGCTGTCGTTGATCCCGCAAATAGGACATTAAGGTGCAGTTAACAAAAATTAGTAGTGACTCGGCGAGCGGTCTGGCGCAGCATGTTTACTTTGGAGCTCATTTGCTTCGAAGGGGGGTCCCTGTTTGCTCGCCAGTATTCTCTTGATGATGAACATTTCCGCAGCGGCCGTGGCAGCATTGGCGCCGGCGCTACTCGTCGGCATAGTCGCGCTGTGGTCGATCCTGCTGTACAACGGGCTGGTGCTGGCGCGCAATCGCACGCGCGAGGCCTGGTCGGGCATCGACGTCCAGTTGAAACGCCGTTCCAGCCTGATTCCCAACCTGGTAGAGGCGGTTCGCGGTTACGCCACCCACGAGCACGCGGTTTTCTCGGAGGTTGCCGAGGCGCGCAGTTGCCTGGCTAAGGCCTCCGGCCCGGTCGCCGTGGCGGCCGCCGACCAGTCGCTGACATCGGCGCTGGGGCGCCTGATGGTGGTGGCGGAGAATTACCCGCAGCTCCAGGCCGCGGCTTCTTTTCAGCAACTCCAGCGCGACCTCACAGACACCGAGGAGAAGGTTGCCTACGCGCGCCAGTTCTACAATCAAAACGCGCTCAACTACAACACCCGCATCCAGACCTTCCCCGGCAACGTATTTGCCGGTTGGTTCAGTTTTCTTCCGGTGGATTACTTCAACACCGACGAAACCGCCAGACAGGATGTGAAAGTCAGCTTCGCCACGCCGTAAACATGACACCCTCCATCGCAGTCGGCCAGCCCGTACTGGTGTACACACGCATCGCCCAAAACCGGCGCAGGACCGTGGTGCTGTTGGTAATCTCGGTCCTGGCGCTGGTGCCCTTCGTGGCAGGCGTCAGCTATCTGGTTTCGCGCACCGTCATGCGCCAGGTGCTGCCTTCGCAGGCGCATTTGCGTGCGCAACTCGAGGAAGACGAGGCTTATCACCAGGAGCTTGTGTCGGAAACTGAGGCCGGTTTTCCGGCGGAGTACGAGGCCCGTTACAGGGATCGCGTCGCCAAGGAGCGCGCCACCTTGGCCAAGCGCGAAGCCGGAGATCCCGAGCTGATGCTGGAGATGATGGTGGTCGTCGGCCTGGCGGTTACGGCCGCGCTGGGGTTGCTGTACTGGGGCATCGCGAAGTCGCCCACCGCGAAACTGCTGAGCGAAGCCGGGGCCTGGCCGGCCGGGGACGCCGACCAGGAAGCGGTGCGCCTGGTCGAGAACCTGGCTATCGGCGCCGGCCTTCCCCCGCCCAAGCTCTATGTGATCGAAACCAGCACGCCCAACGCGTTTGCCGCCGGCATGAGCCCGGAGCACGCCGTGGTGGCGGTAACGCGCGGCGCGCTGAAACTGCTGGATCGCCGCGAGCTCGAAGGCGTTCTCGCCCACGAGCTTTCGCACATCGGCAATCGCGACATCCGCCTGAACACCATCGCCGGCACGGTGGCCCTGTTCCTGCGCGTCCCTTACCTGATGTGGCGGCGTAAGCTGTCGTCCCGCTGGTCCGATACGCATTCCCATTACGATCGCGGCGTCCGCTTCCGCATCAGCTTCGGAGGAGTTCTGACGTTGCCGTTTCTGCTTTACATTCTGGCGGTGGCTCCCGTGCTGGGAGCGCTGTTGCGCGCGGCTATTTCGCACCAGCGCGAGTTTCTGGCCGATGCCGATGCGGCTCTGCTGACCCGTTTTCCCGAGGGCCTGATGAAGGCGCTAGCCAAGATCGGCGGCGCCGGCTCCGGCCAGCCCAATTCCAATCCGGCGTTCAGCCATTTCTATTTTGCCAACCCGGCCGTGACCACGAACTGGTTCAGCAACAGCTTGATGGCTACCCACCCGCGGATCGAGAACCGCATCGAGCGGCTGTTGGCTTTCAGTGGCGGCGCGGTCGCGCTGCCGGCGCTCGAAGCGGCCGTCAAGGAAGGCAGGCAATACGCCACCCAGCGCGCGAGCCTTGAGGGGACGGACGAGGCACACGGCGTCGCCGCGCGCGACGAGTTGGACCACCTCAATCAGGGCAACCCGATGGGCCGCGTCTTTCGCGTAATCTCCACCGAGCCGGTGCCCTTGTACGACGACGTCCACAGCGGCTACGCACCAGCGGTCATCGCCCGCATCCAACCCGGCGCGCTGATCGTGGCCTTCGACGATCCCGGCAAGATGCGCCAGGTGAATACCGCCGACGAGAGGTTCGGCTACATCGATCGCTCGGCGAAACTGGTTCCGCTCGAAAACGTGATTCCGGCCGAGATCTACAATCCCAAGACCCGCGCCGCCGTGGAGGCCAAGCTTCCCCCGCTCGATGCGGTCTTCACCCAGGCCACGCCGCAAGCCGCCGCACCCAGCCCGGACGCCCTCACCACCACCCACATCGTTATCCTCGTGGTGGTTTTCGTGGTTATGGTGGCGGGTACGCTGCTGGTCCTGAGGTTCGTCCTGTAGCGCTCAGGCAGCTTGCCGAAAAGACGGTCGGGCTGTCTCAAAGAGGTTTGGCGACACCGCGCGGAGGCCATAGAATCGGGGCTTCCAGCGTCGCAAAAGTCTATCTCAAAACCCGCTTGCGTAATCTGGCTTTTGGCGCGCCACATCGACGCGATTGGCGTCGCAAAACTTTGTCTCGAAGGCTCGCGGGCCTCGCCGCCCGCCCTCTACCGGTAATCCTTGTCATCCAGCTTACTCAAATCCAGATCGTCGGGCAGCACGCCTACCGTCACAATCGCAAAGGTGAAGACCTTGGTGCCGGGCTCCAAGTGGCCGCCGAAGGCATGCTGCGGCGTGGCCAGCGTGATGTGCGGGTGCAGGCGGCCGTTCATGATGTAGCCGTTCATGCTAATCAAATCGGCTGGCCCGTCCGCCATCTGCTCGAACATGATCTTCGAGGGGAACGTGCCGTTGACCACCTGGTGTACCTGGAAGCCGGTCACCGAGCCGGCCGCGGCCAGGATCACGCCGTTCCGAACGTGGTTCTGCTTCACCATCTGCTCCAGCCCGGCCAGCAGATCAGCCTGGTACTTGAAGCGGAAGATCAGGACGCGCTCGAACCTGCCGGCATCCACCGCATACACGTCGGGAACCTTGGGATCATTCTGCCGGCCATCGCCAGGCGAATGGTTGGTGACCACGCGGGTCTGCTGCGCGGCGGCGATCACAAGCGAAATCAGAAACAAGAGGGTTGTTCGCATGGTGACAGCATATCCGAATCAGCGCTCAAGGTAGGACAGGCCATCGCCTTTTGTGGCCTGTCATTTTTCGCTGGAGCGCGACCGGTCGACAGGCGACAATATCAGGTTGACAGGCGACAAAAACCGATCGCCTGTCCCACTCACCGCGATAGATTGAGGCCGTGGATGGCTGGGTCGGGGACGTCGTCGTAGGTCAGGCGGAGTTCTCCGAACCCCTGGCGGCGAGCCGAGTAGAGACCCAGCCAGATGGCGGCCAGCACGCCGAGAATCACCGCGTACACGATGGGCTGGTACAGGCTGACCAGCAGCAACCCGTTGACCAAGGGAAACGCGGTCAGTATCCCGATGCCCCAGAGCGTGAGAATCCACATCGGAATCTTGCCGGGAAGGTGGGAACAGGTAAACGGCAGCTTCTGCCAGTCCGTGAAGACCCATTCGTAGCAGAGCAGGCCGAAGGCCACGAAGAGCGCCGCTTCGGCCACGGCGCGCCAGCCCAGCAGGCGCGCCTCGAGCGGAAGCGGGAGGGCCAGCATCAGGATGGCGCCCCAGAACAGGGCGAAGCGGTCCACCGCCATCATCCAATCCAGGCGGCCCTGGCGCTCGGCGATCTGAAAGGTCCAGTTGGCTTTCCACTCCACCGGGATGGTGAAGAGGTGGCGCAGGCCGATCAGCAGGAAGGTCAGCAGGATCACGTGCGCGTAGACGAAGCAGGCCGCCGTCCGATTCAGCTCGGAGACGGCTTCCTCGATGCCGATAATCCCGGTGAGCAGAATCGCCAGGCCGAAACCGCCGTAGCCCATCAGGATCATGCGATGCTGGCTGCTGCGTGCCAGCGTCTTGGTCATGAAGACCAGGATGGCCTGTTGGCGCGGGTTGGGCACCAGCCACTCGAGAAGCGCGCCTGCCCATTTGCGATCGCCGCTGGACGCTCCGGAAGCGCTCTCCACCAGCAACTTGCGATGGCGCCGGTAACCGGCCACGTAGCCGAGCAGGGCCACCGCCGCCACGATGGCGAGACCGGCTTCGGCGCGTTGCGCCAGGGCGGCCATCGCCGGGTCGGGGTCGCCCAGCAGGTGTTGCTGGAGCCCCAGGAACCAGACTGGCGGCAGCCAGGCGGAAATCTCGGGGCGGAGAGCGGTCGGCAGAAACCGGATGTCGATCGAGAAGCTGAGCACGATCAGGATCAGCATGGCCGCCACCAGCAGGCCCTGCAGGTATCCCGTGACCTGGCCGAAACGCCTCGGCGGCAACAGATTCAACAGGACACCCTGCAGCGCCAGCAATCCGAAGAAGAAGAAATAGCAGCCAGCAGCGAAGGCGATGGCCTGCACCGCCAGGTGGGCCGCCAGCGACGGATTGAATTGCCAGCGGCTGCGCGAGACCAACGGGAAAGTGAGGCATGGAAGCCCGCTGATCACGGCCGCCGCGACCGTGGAGACGATCAGCAGCGCCAGGAACTTCGCCTGAAAGATCTGGCGCGCCCGCAGCGGCAGCGTGCCCAACACCTGGTAATCGCGCAAGCCGGGAAAGAGCGATTGCCACTTGATAGCGGCCACCAGTCCGATGGCCGACATCGTCAGGGTGAGCAGCCACAACTCGTCGGCGCGCACCGCCTGCCGGTATGGGCCGGGCGTGGCCAGCGCGGAAAAGTGCGCGTACTTGTGCAGCAGCGGCTGGTACAACAGCGGGAACCACGGCACCAGCACCGAAAACGCGCCGATGGCTGGCGTTTTCCATTGATCGGGCGTGGTCGAGAGCTCGCTATCGAAGAAGCGCACCACGAAGTGGCGCAGCAACTCGAAGTTCGGCCCGTGGGTCTCCTGCAGCCATTCCCTCATGCCTGCATGACCTCGAGAATCCGGCCGGCAACGGCGTCGCCGTCTTCCACCTGCGCCAGTTGCGCGAAGACACCTTCGAGCGATGGCTGGCTCATCAACTCGCGCAGCCGGTCGATGGAATCGTACGCCACCACCTCGCCCTTGCGCAGGATGACGACGCTCGAGCAGACCTTCTCCACCACTTCCAGAACGTGGGAGCTGTAGAGGATCACTTTCCCCTTCCCGGCCAGCGCGTGGAGCAGGCGGCGCAGCATCAGCGCCGAGGTGACGTCCAGCCCGGAGAAGGGCTCGTCGAGAATCAGGATTTCGGGATCGTGCAGCAGCGCGGCGGAGAGCAGGATTTTCTGGCGCATGCCTTTGGAATAGGACGCCAGCGGCGCCAGGCGGTCGCTCCAAAGCCCGAGCAGGCGTAGGAACTCGCCCATTTTGTATTCCAGTTCGCGGCGCGGCATGCCACGCAGGCGCCCCACCAGTTGCAGATACTCGCGGCCGGACAGGTGCGGGTAAAGGTGCGGCTCCTCGGGCACGTAACCGATCTTCTTCTGAAAGGCTGTGAAATCGTCGTACACGGTGTGGCCGTCGTAGAAGATCCGGCCCTCGGACGGCTCGATGAGACCGGTCAGCATTTTCACGGTGGTGCTCTTGCCCGCGCCGTTGGGGCCTAGCAGCCCGAGGATCTCGCCGGGGCGGATGGTGAAGCTGACCTCTTTCACCGCCGGCGTGTGGCTGTAGAACTTGGTGAGGGCGCGCGCTTCGAGCATGCCAGGGCCTCCAGGAGTTTGGACTCCGCGGCAATCCGGTTGGTTCCCTGCCACCCCTCCCACGCGCGCCCCCGAAAATGGTACCCATAGTAAAGGCGCAAAACCATGGGGCTCGACATCCAACAACGGGAACACGAAGGCATCGTCATTCTCGACCTCAGCGGCCGCATCACGCTGGGAGCCGAGGCCAGCGCGTTGCGCGACAAGGTCAAAGAGCTGAACGATGCAGGCAGCCACAACCTGGTCCTGGACCTCGCCCAGGTCGACTATATCGATAGCACGGGCCTCGGCGCACTGGTGATGTGCGCCACCACCCTGCGCAAATCCAGTGGCAACGTGAAGCTGCTCAGATTGAACCGGCGCACCTGCGAGTTGCTGGTGATGACCAAGCTCGCCACCGTCTTCGAGATCTTCACCGAGGAGCAGGACGCGGTGAACAGTTTCTTTCCCGACCGCAAGATCAAGAAGTTCGACGTGCTGAGCTTCGTCGAAGACATGAAGAAGGAGGCATAGCCGCCGATGGCGCTGGTTGTCGTCGGAGGCGTGGCCGCCGGCATGAGCGCGGCCGCGCGGGCGCGCCGCCTGGATCCGCAGCTTCCCATCGTCGTTCTGGAAAAAGGGGCGAACGTTTCCTACGCGGCGTGCGGGCTGCCATACCTGCTGGAGGGCCGCGTGCGTGAGCCCGCCGGCCTGATCGTCCACACGCCCGAATACTTTCGCAAGGAGCGCAAGATCGACGTGCGCACGGCAGCGCGGGTCGCCGCCATCGCCCATCCGCGCCGCGAGGTGGCGCTGGAATCCGGCGAGCGCATCAAGTACGACCGGCTGGTAATCGCGACCGGCGCCCGCTGCGACACGGCTGCCATTTCCGGAGCCGGCCAGCCGCACGTTTTCACCCTGCACACGCTCGAGGATGCCGAACGGCTGCGCGCCTTCCTGCGCGACCGCAAGCCCCGCCACGCGGTGGTGATCGGAGCCGGCTACATCGGCGTCGAGGTGGCCGATGCGCTGCGCCGCAACGGCCTGCGCGTCACAGTGCTGGAACGCGGCCCCGACGTTCTGCTGCGCGACGATGCCGCGTTTTCCTCGGCCGTCCGCAACACGCTCGAGACCCACGGCGTGGAGTTGCGCTGCGGCGTGAAGGTGGAGACGATTGAACCCGATCGCGTGGCCGGCGTGCCCTGCGACCTGGCAGTCATCGCGGCCGGCTTCAAACCGAGCGTCGAACTCGCCGTCGAGGCCGGCGTGGCCACCGGCCGCACCGGCGCAATTGGCGCCGACGATCGTATGGAGACCAACCTGCGCGGCATCTTCACGGCCGGCGATTGCGCCGAAACCACGCACCTGGTCACCGGCCGGCCCACCTGGATTCCGCTCGGCACCACCGCCAACAAGACCGGCCGCGTGGCGGGCGCCAATGCCGCCGGCAGCCGCGAGCGCTTTCCCGGAGTGGTGGGCACCTGCATCGTGGGAATCTTCGGGACCGCATTCGCCGCAACCGGCCTTTCGGTGGCGCAGGCGCGCACCGAAGGGCTAACGCCAGTGAGCGCGCGCATCGACGCGCTGTCGCGGCCGCGCTATTACGAGGGCTCCAAAACCACCGTCGAACTGGTGGCGGATCGCGCTACCGGCCGCCTGATCGGCGGATCGGTGATTGGCGAAGACGGCGCCGCCGGCCGCATCAACGTCATCGCCGCAGCCTTGCACAACCGCATGCGCGTGGAGGATTTCGCGGCGATGGACCTGGCCTATTCCCCGCCCTTTTCCCCCGTCTGGGATCCCCTGCTCATCGCCGCCCAGCAGCTCAGCAAGCAGTTGTAGGGATGCGGTAGGACAGGCCATCGCGTTCTGTGGCCTGTCGCCGCGGCGGAAAACGGGCGACAAAAGCCGATCGCCTATCCCACCACCGCAGCGGCTGCCGTGGCGCACGCATTCTTGCGTGCAGCGTCGGCAGTCGTGCCGACGTTTCTTGGCTTCCGGCGTCAAGAAAGGTCGAGAAGAATCTCGACCCTGCACGCTGGAAAGCGTGCGCCACGGGTGCGAATGACTCCAGCCGTTTCGTATCATGGTCCTTTGCCGATATCGACGAAACCCCGGCGAGGCTTATTCCGGCGACTGGCGCTGCTGGCTGCGGCGTTGGCGGCTGGCGCAGGGTCCATGATGGCGGCCGGTGCCGAGAAACTCACCGTCGCCGCGGCGGCGGACCTGCGTTTCGCGCTGGATGAACTGGCCGCCCAGTTCCGCGTCGCACACCCGGCGGTGGATCTCGCCATCACCTACGGCTCGTCCGGCAATTTCTTCGCGCAGATTCAAAACGGCGCGCCGTTCGATGTGTTTCTGTCGGCCGATGCCGACTACCCACGGCGCCTGATTGCGGCTGGTCTGGCCAATCGGGATTCTCTGTTCCTGTACGGTGTGGGACGGATCGTGGTGTGGGTGCCGGCCGGCTCGCCGCTCGATCCGGCTGCGCTGGGAATCCGCGTGCTGGAAGCCGCTTCGGTGCGGCACATCGCCATCGCCAATCCGCAGCATGCTCCGTATGGGCGCGCCGCCGTTGCGGCCCTGCGCTCGCTCGGCATGTACGACCGCGTGTCGCCCAAGCTCGTCATGGGGGAGAATATCGCGCAGGCGTTCGAGTTCGTGGAAAGCGGCGCGGCGGAGACTGGCGTCGTCGCGCTCTCGCTGGCGCTGGCTCCAGCCTTGCGCGGCCACGGCCGCTATTGGGAGGTGCCGCAGGAGGCTTATCCGAAAATCGAGCAGGGCGGCGTGATCCTCGCCCGCGCCCCGGCCGGTCCCGCCGCCCAATTCCGCGCTTTCCTGCTTTCCCCCGAAGCGCGGCGCATTCTGAAACAATACGGCTTCGCGGAGCCGCAGTGATATGGATTGGCAAGCCATCGGTTTGAGCCTGCGCCTGGCTCTCGCCACCACGCTGGTGCTCCAGGTGGTGGGGATGCCGCTGGCGTGGTGGGTGGCCTTTTCGAGGCGGCGGTGGAAATTCCTGGTGGAAGCGGTGGTGGCGCTGCCGTTGGTGCTGCCGCCGACCGTGCTGGGGTTTTACGTCCTGATCGCGATCGGCCCGCGCAGCCCCGTGGGCGCGCTGTATGCGCGGCTCACCGGCGGGCTGCTGCCGTTTTCGTTTGCCGGGCTGCTGGTGGCTTCGGTGCTGTATAGCATGCCGTTCACCGTGCAGCCGATGGCGGCGGCGTTCGGCAGCGTGGACCGCAAGCTGATCGAAGCCTCGTGGTGCCTCGGCATTTCGCGCGCCGGCACTTTTCGCCGCGTGGTGATGCCGCTGGCGCGGCCGGGCATCGCGACCGCCGCCATCCTCAGCTTCGCCCACACGATGGGAGAGTTCGGCGTGGTGCTGATGGTGGGCGGCAACATCGCCGGCGTCACCCGCACCGTCTCGATTTCGATTTACGATCAAGCGCAGTCGCTCGATTATGCCGGCGCCTGGCACACCTCGCTGCTGCTGGTGGGCTTTTCCTTCGTGGTGCTGGCGGTGACCTATTCGTGGCAGCGCCGCGCGTGGATGCTATGGCCGCCACACTAACCGCCGAATGCCGCATGGCGCTGCCGGGAGGTTTCCGGCTGGATGCCGCGCTGGCGCTGCCGCTCGATCGGGCGCCGGTGACGGTCCTGTTCGGTCCTTCGGGCGCCGGCAAGACCACACTGCTGCGCCTGCTGGCCGGCCTGGAACGCCCGGATGTGGGCAACATCGTTTTTCGCGATCGCGCCTGGTGCGATACGGCCTGCGGCGTTTGGCTCGAGCCGCAGCAGCGCCGCGCCGGCTTCGTCTTCCAGCACTACGCGCTGTTCCCGCACCTGACGGTGGAGCGCAACGTGGCCTTCGCCGCGCAAGCGCAAGCCACCGCGCGGATGATGGAACGCTTCGGGCTCGGCGCCCTCGCCGGGCGGCTACCGCGCGCCATTTCGGGCGGCGAACAGCAGCGGGTCGCGCTGGCGCGTGCCTTGGCCGCCGGGCCGGATCTGCTGTTGCTCGACGAACCACTCTCGTCGCTCGATGCGGCGGCGCGCATCCGGACCCGCCGCGAATTGCGCGGGTTGCTCGCCGGCGCAGGCGTGCCCAGCATCGTCGTCACCCATGACCGCACCGAAGCCATCGCGCTGGCCGATTGGATGGCGGTGATGGTGGAGGGCCGCATCCTGCAAACCGGTCCCGTGCGCGAAGTCTTCGCGCGCCCAGCCAGCGCGCAAGTGGCCGAAGCGGTGGGAGTCGAAAATATTCTGCCCGCGGAAATCGTGGCGCGTTCGGGCGGCCTGCTGCGCCTGACGGTCGGAAGCGCCGCGCTCGAGTGCCTGGATGGCGGCGAGAGCGGGCCGGTGCTGGCTTCCATCCGCGCCGAAGACGTGGCGCTTACCCGCGATCCGGCGCGCGCCTCCACGCAGCGCAACCGGCTAGGCGGCGTGGTGCGCGCCATTTTCATCGAAGGCGCGCTCGCCCGCGTCGAAATGGATTGCGGATTTCCTCTGGTCGCGCTGGTCACCGCGCAATCCGCCGCCGATCTCAATCTGCTCCCCGGCGAATCGCTGGCCGCCATCGTCAAGACCACGTCCGTCCACCTGATCGCAGCCGGATAGTGGGCCGCGCCACACGGCTACGCCAGGTACCGCTGCAAGTCGTCGTTGCGGAAGCAGTGGGCGAAGGCGGTGTCGCGGGCGATGCGGTTGGTGCGGACCAACTCGGCGAGGGACTGCTCCATGGTCATCATGCCATCGGCGCGGCCGACGGAAATCTGGCTGCGGAGCTGATGATCGTCGCCCTTGCGGATCAGGGCGCGGGCGGCGTCGTTGGCGATCAGGATTTCGGTGGCGGGCCAGCGGCTCACGCCGTCGAGCCCGGGGACGAGCTGTTGCGCGATGACGGCGGCCAGGGCCAGCGACAACTGCTGGCGGATCTGCGGCTGGTTGGCGGCGGGGAACGAATCGAGAATCCGCGCCACGGCCTGAATGGCGTCGTTGGTGTGCAGCGTCGACAGCACCAGGTGGCCGGTTTCGGCGGCAGTGAGGACAGTGGCCATGGTCTCGGCGTCGCGCATCTCGCCGACCAGGATCACGTCCGGCGTCTGGCGCATGATGCTGCGCAGGGTTCCGGCGAAATCCGGCGTGTCGCGGCCGACTTCCATCTGTTCGATGATCGAGTTGCGGTTGGCGTGCTGGTATTCGACCGGGTCCTCGATGGTCACCACGTGGGCCTGCCGCCTGCTGTTGACGATGTCGATGAGGGCGGCGAGGGTGGATGTCTTGCCGCAGCCGGTGGCGCCGGTGACCAGCACCAGGCCCTGGCGGCGCTCGGCGAGCTTGGCCAGCACGGGCGGCAGGTGCAGCGAATCGAGCGAGGGAATCCGCGCGGGCAGCAGGCGGATGCTGGCCGCCAGGGTGCCGCGCTGGTGATGCAGGTTGACCCGAAAGCGGCCCAGGCCTTCGCGGAGGAAACTCAAATCGGCGGAGCGGTTCTTCTGCAGCTCTTCGAGTTGCAACGGCGTGAGCAGCGGCAGCACCAGGCTGCGCACGTCGTCGGCTTCGAGCGGCGGCCCGGAGCCGGGCGCCAGCATGCCGTTGACTCGCAGCACGGCGGGCGCCCCGGCGATCAACAAAACGTCGGACGCGCCACGGGAAGCGGCGAAAGAGAGCAGCTTGTCAAGCGATGCGGTCGTGTCCGGCAGGCTTGAGACCGCCTTATTGCCGGGCGCGGCACGGTTCAGTTCGGCGACGATTTTGGAAAGTTCGCTATCGTATTCGCTCATGGACTGTGGGGCGGGCTCTTTGCAGCACTATTCCAAAGTATAGCGGGTGCGGTACCATCCCCTTATTGAAGCTGCTGATTTTTTCCGACATTCATAACGATTGGAAGACGCTCGAAGGGCTGCTCGGCGTGCAGGCGGATTACTACATTGCCGCCGGCGACCAGGTCACCTGGGCCAGGGGCTTCGAGCGCTGCGGGGAGATTCTGGGGCGGCGCGCGAACCAGGTTTACGTGCTGCCGGGCAATCATGAGTCGGCGGAGGATGTGGCCAGCATGTGCGCGCGCTTCGGCCTGCACAATTTCCACCAGCAGCACATCGAGATCGGCCGCTGGCACGTCGCCGGTCTGGGCTACTCGAGCCCGACCCCCTTCGACACGCCGGGCGAGTATAGCGAGCCGCAGATGGCCTCGCGGCTCGCCAAGTTCGCCAATCTCGACCCGCTGGTGCTGGTGTGCCACGCGCCGCCCCACGGGACCGCGCTCGACCAGATCCGCCCGGGCCTGCACGCAGGCTCGCACGCGGTGCGCGAGTTTATCGAGAAATCGCAGCCGCGGTATTTCTTCTGCGGCCACATCCACGAAGCGGAAGGAGTGGAGATCCGCATCGGCCGTACGCTGGCGCGCAACGTGGGCAAAGCCGGGTATTTGTTAGAATTGGAGTGAACCCACATGACCCTCGAAGAATTGGAACGCCAATACGCGCCGCTTCGCGACCAAGCCCTGGCCGTGCGGAGGTATCTTTGACGCTCCCGCGCAGAAGCTCGAACTAAGCCGCACCGAAGAGCAGATCGCCCAAGCGGATTTCTGGGCGCAGCCCGAAAAAAGCCAGAAAGTGATGCACCGCCGCAAGCGCCTGGAAGAGGCGGTTGCCGACGACGAACGCGTGCGCGCCCTGACCGAAGATCTGGACACCATGTTCGAGTTGGCGCGCGAGGGCGAGGACGTGGCCGGCGAGATCGAGCGCGACGTCAAGACTTACGCCGAATACGTGGATCGCCTGGAAACCGACATGTTGCTTTCGGGCGAAAACGACGCGCTCAGCGCCATCGTCACCATCCACCCCGGCGCCGGCGGCACCGAAAGCCAGGATTGGGCGGAGATGCTGCTCCGAATGTACCTGCGATGGACGGAGCGGCATGGCTTCCAGACGGTGATCACGGACCGGCTGGAGGGCGAAGGGGCGGGCATCAAGTCGGTCACCTTCGAAGTGAACGGCGAGAACGCCTACGGGCTGCTGCAATCGGAAGCCGGCATTCACCGCCTGGTGCGGATTTCGCCATTCGACGCCAACGCGCGTCGGCATACGTCGTTCGCCTCGGTGTTCGTTTACCCGCAGGTAAACGACGAGATCGTCATCGACATCAAGCTGGACGATCTCCGGATCGATACGTTCCGCTCTTCCGGCGCCGGCGGGCAACACGTCAACATGACCGACTCGGCTGTGCGGATCACCCACTTGCCGACCAAGACCGTGGTGCAATGCCAGAACGAGCGCTCGCAGCACAAGAACCGCGAGAGCGCCATGAAACAGCTTCGCGCCAAGCTGTACGAGCTGGAGCTGGAAAAGAAACGCGCGGAGACGCGGAAGACCGAGGACTCCAAGCTGGAGGCCAGTTTCGGCAGCCAGATCCGCAACTACGTGCTGGCGCCGTATCGCCTCGTCAAGGACCTGCGCAGCAAGCTGTCGATGGGAGACGTGGACCGCGTGCTCGAGGGCGATTTGGACGGCGTGATTCACGCCTACCTGGTGTGGCGCAAGACCGGCAGGATCGCAGGCGACGATAAGGACGAAACGCCGGAGTGAGCGCCGACCAAACCAGCGTCGCCCACGCCGCGGAGTTGATCCGCGCCGGGCGGCTGGTGGCTTTCCCGACCGAAACCGTGTACGGACTGGGCGCGAATGCGCTGGACGCGGCGGCGGTGGAACGCATCTTCGCCGCCAAGCGGAGGCCGCGCTCGAGCCCGATGATCGTGCACGTGGACTCGATTGCGATGGCGCGTGGGCTGACGGCCGAGTGGCCGGAAGCGGCGGAGAAACTGGCGCAGCGATACTGGCCGGGGCCGCTCACGCTGGTGCTGCCCAAGCGCAGCGTGGTGCCGGACATCGTGACCGCGGGCCTGTCCTCGGTGGGGCTGCGCATGCCTGCGCACGCGCTCGCGCTCGATTTGATTCGCGCCGCGCGAGTGCCGATTGCCGCACCCAGCGCCAACCGTTTCACCGAGCTTTCGCCCACCTCGGCGGAGGACGTGCCGGAGGAGCTTGCCGATTTCGTGTTGGATGGCGGCCCGGCGCGGGTGGGGATCGAATCCACCGTGCTCTCGCTCGTGGGCGCGCCGTTACTGCTGCGGCCCGGCGTGATCCCGCTGCCCGAAATCGAACGCCTGATCGGCCCGGTGTCGATAGCCGCGGCCGCCATGGAAGGCCCGCACGCATCGCCCGGCCTGCATCCCCGGCATTACCGGCCGGCTACGCCGCTGTATCTGATGGATCCCGGCGATGCGCCGCCGGAAGGCCGCGGGGCGCAGTTGCGGCTGGGCCGGGAAATGCCCGCCGATCCGCTCCAGTACGCCGCGGCCCTTTATCGAACGCTGCATCGCCTGGATCGCGAAGGCTTGGAGTGGATCGCGGTGGAATGCCCGCCGGAAACGGCGGACTGGGCCGGCGTGCTGGACCGGCTGCGCAGGGCCGCGGTCCGGTAGCGCCGGCGGTCTTGCAGCCGTGTTTTTCGCAAATCTACTGATCGACAGCGAGGGTGGGGAAAGTGCTGGAGATGTGGTCCTGCCAGGCGAGGCTTTCCTCGTCCACCAGCGACCACAACAAGCCGACTGCGGTGCACACGCTCAAACACGAACCAAGCATGCGCAGCACGCGGTGGCGCGGATCCGGCGTGAAGCCGTCGAAGGTGGTGAGCCGCAGACGCGCCCACCGCATCCCCGGCGTTTCGGTGCAGGCGAAGACCGTCAGCAAGCCGTAGGTGAAGCCGATCAGCAGCAACGCAGCGCCGAATACCAGCGAATTGGTTTTGTTCAAGACCACATGGCCGCCGAAAAAGCGGAACGCGAGCAGAAACCAACCATAGGCAATCAGCACCATCGCCCAATCCAGGGCCGCGGCCACCGCCCGGTGCAACGGAGTCGCCACTGGCACATCGCAGTAAATGCTGGCCTCGACGGTGGTGCCGAGAGTGCGCGGCTTGGCTGGGGCTTTCTCCAGGAATTCCAGCGTCCCTTGCCCTTCCGGCACGCGCGTGCCGGTCTTGGTCTTGCTCCTGGGATTCGTACTTGGGTTGGACTTGCGAGCCGGCTTCGAGGGCGCCTCCTCGACCAAAACCATGCTCGATTCCGGCCCATGCGGAAACAGCGAAGTCTGAACGGGACGGCCCGTGTCCCGCGGCGGCGCCGGACGCAGCCGGCGCGGCGGACGCGCCTCCGCCACCCGC
>JBAVIH010000569.1:0-10400 GCA_049686695.1 Bryobacteraceae bacterium
GCGTGATCCTCACCCAACACCACCCGACGGTGATCTATCCGGAAACCGCGCTGACCTTCCAGTTGACGGCGCCGTTTACGATTTCCACTACCCGCGCGCCGCAGGCGTTTCGCTACGTCGCACCCAACGACTACGACCACCCGGCGATGCAGATGTCGGCCGGCCCGCGGCGCGTGGCTCCCCCGGCGTCCTACTACTATGGCTCGGGCTACGGTTATCCGTATCCATATGCCTACGGCTACCCGTATTATTCGTACCCGTACTGGGGCCCGCAATGGGGCTTCGGAGCGGTCATCCTCGGCGGCCGCGGGTGGGGTTGGGGCCGCTGGAGGTAAGCTCGAGGGACTCGCAACGGTCGGCAGGCGAATTCGCCTGAGGCCCGTGGGGCGGACCCCCGGGCGGACCCCTGGCGTCCGCCCCACGGTTGATGAGAAATTGCGGGCTTCGCACCACCTTGATACGATGAGAATGTCCCCTTTACGGTGGGTGTAGCTCAGCTGGTAGAGCGCTGGATTGTGGTTCCAGTGGCCGAGGGTTCGAATCCCTCCACCCACCCCATACAAATTAAAAGACTTATCTGTTTTGGCCCATCGGACACTGTGGCTATTTTTGTGGCTATTTTCACTTCACCCGCCGCAGTTTTGGGGTCTGCTGCCGGTGGTAGGCCGCCAGTTTTTCGCCGGCGGATTTCAAATCTCCCTCAGCCACGATGTCGTAGCGACGATACACGCTCTCCGTCTTGTGGCCTGAAATCTGCATTGCTACGTTTCGCGGAATACCGGCGCGCTCCATGTTCCGCACGGCTGAGCGCCGCAGATCGTGAAAATGCAACCTGTCGAGTCCAACAGCTGTACACGCCTTAGCCCAGCCCTTGAGGTGCGATCCGAGCGGTTTTCCGTCCCAGTGGAACACAAGCTCACAGCCGGGTTGTCGGCGTTTTGATTGCCACGCCAACCATTCCGTCATGTCGCCATAGATCGGCACCGTGCGCGGCCTCTTGCCCTTCGTCTGCGCTTGCTCGATGCGAATCTCGCCCGATTCCAAATCTACTTGGCTCCATCGCAGCTTGCGAAGTTCACCCAGGCGGTTTCCGCAGTGGTAGCCCACCACCATGAGCGCCTTGAGGTGATCCGGCAGCGCTTCGCGGAGGGCAACGTATTGCGCTTGCTCGATGAAGCCTTGCCGGGCGTTATCCTCTACCAGTTTCGCGATGTACGGCGCCCGCCGAACGATGGGCGGGTCCTCGCGTAGCGCCAAACTGAAGCCCCGCCGCACGATGGCAAGCTCTCGGTTGATCGTCGCATCCGATGCGGATTCCTTACGCCTCTGCTCGATGTACGTCCGCACTTGGTGGGGCGTGAAGCGCTCCGCCCGAAGTGAACCAATCAGCGGTTTGACGTGCGCGTCGTAACGCCACGCCACGGTGGCCGCGTCGCGAAGGTTCCGCATTTTGTAGTCAGCCAGCACCAGCGCGCACAGCTTATCGATAGTGGCTCGTTCTGGCGTTACGTCCCGGCCCGCTGCCAATTCGCCCACCTTGACCCGCAGTATCCGCCGCGCCTCCACTTCATCGGTTGAGCCACTGCTTTCCCGTACACGTCGCCCGCGCGCGAAGTATTGAATCCACCAAACCCCGCCACGCTCGTAAACGGTCCCGGTCCGATAATGTCTGGCCATGCCGATCATTCTAGGCCGCCGTGCGCCGAAGTTCAATCCACCTGTCCAGGTCCGCACGGTCTAAGTGAATCCGACCGCCCTCACGAATCGTGGATATGGCCCCATTCGCAATCATGTGCCGGAGCGCCTTGGGCGTGCGGCCGATGTACTTCGCTGCGTCGGTGACGGACAGTAGCCGCGGTTCCCGCCCCGCATTCAAACGTGCGGCGATACGCACCGCAAGGGCATCCGCGAACGCGTCAAGCCCGCCGTTGTTGTTTCCAGTTCCGAGATTATCCATCGTGCCATTCCCCTCAAGTTAACTAGGCCCACCCAAATAGCCACAATAAATAGCCACATCTTGACGGCATATCAAAACACTTTCAGGGGCCGTGCCCTGGGTAGAGCGCGGCCCCACTTTTCCCGCAGCGGGCGTAGGCGCCGCGGGAAACCCGATCTCAACTGGGGCGGGCGCCTCAACCGTAGCCGCTGCCGGGAAGACTCGCGAGCGCTCAGTAGCGCGCCGCATATTAGAATCCTTGCCTCGCCTTGCCCAGCCTTGCCCAGCCGCGCCCGGATAACTCGCACGGCCGCGCCGTCACGGCACGCCTACTGCGGGGTATGTCGCCCGCGGGGCATCCGCCGCCCACGGGCAGCCTCGCGCGCGCTCAGTAGCGCGCCGCAGACTGCCTTGAAACCGAAATTCAGGCTGAGCTGCCGGAGGTCCATTAGATCCCGGTCAGGCAAAAACCCGAGCCGGCAACCGGCATACTTTCCTTGAGCAATGCGCGTCAATAGGCGAATCGTAGTATTCGGGATTGTTGATTTCCGACATAGACTTTTTCGTTCCGGGAACAATTGCCGCCCGTGCTCAAGGGGAAGAGAAAACCCTTGCCGGGAAGGCGGCTCCGTGCGCGGGGGTTGCCACGCACGCCCTACGCGGCGCGGGGGAGCGCCGCGAACCCGTTGAATCTGTGAAGCCCCGCCGGCCACAGGGAGTAAGCCGGCGGGACACCGCGCCGTGAGTAGTGCCCTCACTGGCGCGTTTACGCGACGCGGGAAACGCGGAAACCCGCATCGCGAACCCGTGCTAAGCTCCGCCTACAACCTTCCGCGGCGCCTCGCGCTTCCACTCTTTGCCCGGCGCGCCCACATGGGGATCGAGATCCGTCACCGGCTGCTGCTGCTCGCGCGACGCGGCCGCCGCTTTCACCGGATCGTAAGGCGTCACCTTTGCCGCCTCACACCTGTCTGCGCGCGCCTGCTGTTCCCGCTGCTTCTCTGCCGAGATTCGCTGCGCCGCGCGCTGGCCCGCCTCTAGGCCGCCTTGCCAGGCCTGTAGCGTCGCCAGCTCCGCATCCCCCAGGTTGTGCAGATGTTCCAACATCCCCACCGGAAAGACGCCATCAACGACCAGCGTCCCCGGCTCCAAGCCAGCCGCGGGGCCGGTAATGGAGTAGATGGCCGTTCTGTCATAGGGCCGATGACCTCGCGGTATCATTCGGTCAACCGCCAGCATGTCGGCCCAGTTTCCGAGGCCCGCTATTTCGGAAAGACCCGCGCTCAACTCTTCGCACGCCTTCCACGGCGCGGACACCTCCGCCGGCAGTTCGCACGCACTCGGCTGCGGTTCCGGCAGAGTCAACGCGCTACCGAGCAACGCCTCAACGGCTGCCCGGCGCCCCAATAAAGCGCTCCAGGCCGCGGCGCCCTTGGCCCACTCCGCGGCGAAGTCACTCTTGACGCGCTCGGCATGATCGGGCAAAGCGGCCTTGACCGCCTGGTACTGGACCTCGGTTTCGCCGGCCAAGGCCGCGAGTCGATAGCGGAGCCCCGACAGCACGGTGCTGCGCTGCTCGATGGCCGCCGCCGTGGCGGTCACCCTCCGGCGAGCAGCCTCGATATCGACGGGTTCCCCTAACGCGTTCGACGCCTCCGCGTCCCGCAGGGCAACCTCCGCGGCGAATCTCTCTGGGATGGCAGCCAGGAGCTTCTCTTTGGCCGCTTCGATTGCGGCCGTAATCTTGTTTCGGGCGTCAACGACACGATCAACGCCAGAGTTCCTGATCTTTGGAAAAAACATTCGTTCCCTTTTCTGTTTTTGGATGATTGCCGGCGTGTCCATGCGTCATCCGCGCCATGGTGAGAGCCGGCTCCGGGACTACTCCCTTTTTTTCGGGGAAAGGAGGCGAAAACCCGAATCCAAGGTTTCCTCCCGCTCAAAGACTGAAGCGCCCTAACGGTTTCCCGGCCGTGGGGCTTCCAAATTCCTGATGACGGTCTGCCATCCGGCTCGGCTGCGTGCACGCGCGACGCTTCCGATCACATCGTCCGATAGCCGTTCTCGCCGGCTCTGCGCCAACTCAATTCGAAGTGGCTGCCTTGCGGCCGACGGCGGAGCGGCGCGCAACAGTCGTGGCCCCGCTACTCGGCCTGAACCCCCACCGAGGTTTCCGCCAGTTGGGTGTATGTGCACGTGGTTGATGAAAACGAGCGTTCCAAAACGCGCTCCAAACACCCGGAGCAATTCCAGAATCCAATTCACCGGGCGCCCCGCTCGGCGCGCTGGATGCCCGCAAAGACCGGGTTACCCACCGGGTCCATCGCCACCGATGCCAGGTCCGGCCTCTGTTCACAAGCAGCCCGAAACGCCCGGAGCCGGCTGCCGTACCGCGGAAACAACTCCGTCGCGAGCGAGCAGAGCGAGTTCCATTGTTCGTTAGACTTTTCCGTTGACACTTACTTCCCCCCCTTTTTTTCGTGCGGCCGGCGTGCGTGCGAGGTACACGGGAGCCGGCCCCGCCTGCCCGGCAGAAGATGGGCAGGCCCAAAAGCCCCTTTTTCGACACTGACCGCGCCTTATCGGGCGCGCTTCGTGACGACTGCGGATCGGCGCCGCTTTTTCGCCGCCCTCTTCGGTGGGGCGTCCGTGACGATCAGCGCGGTAATGAGTGCCTCCGCCAGATCGGCGCACGCTCGCCGAATCGCCACCGTCCGACATGCCGCGTCAAAATCTACTGGCGGCGCCACCGCCCGCGCGAACACAGAACGCGCTCGCTGGATATCGGCAAGGTGAGATTTACACTGTTCGTTGTTCATGAATTCCTTTCGGCCTCTCAGTACCCGGCGTGACGGCGGAGGTCCACGGTAAACCGTCTTCTTTGGCCAATTCGTCGGCAAGAAAGAGCGCCAGGCGCCGCGTCTCCTCTCGCACCACAATCGCAACCTGCTTTTGCCACTCCATCGGCAGGCGCGCCACGATGCGGTTGTGCAGACCCGTCAGTTGATCCTGAACCGTGCGCCCCATCGCAGCCCATCGTGAACAAACATCTTCGACTGCGACCAACTTCCCTTCGGCGAGCGCAAAATCGAGCTGAGCCCTATTCGCGCGGGTAATCTCGTGGCGAGTGCGCGCCGCCCAGTACTCCTCCGGTGCCTGCCCCCCGTCCGAATCCGAATCGCCAGCGCCTTTCGGCTCCGGCTCCGGTGGCGAAGTCACCTCCGGTACCGGCGCCCGTTGTGGGTTGGATTCGGACGGCAGAGGGTTGCTCTTGCGATGTTCGGCCTGGGCAACCTTGTCGGGGTCGAGGTTGCGCTCTCTCGCCGCGTCGGCCGCAACGGGATCAACAAGCCCATCGCACGTTGGAATCAGTCCCGACCGGATTTGGCGCGCGATGGTCGAACGATTTAACCCCCGGAGCTTTGCATACGCAGCTCCGCTGATAAGTTTTTTGTTGCGCTTCTGTTGCATACCACACCCTTTCAACTCAGCGACTTGAATCCACTCCTGTTGCACTGACTCCAACCGTGTTGCATGACGCCATGTTGCGCCACATTCCGCGCCACTCACTGGCGCGGCCCTGCCACAAGTTCACCCGCAGGAGGGTGCCACCCCAGAAGAGGACCCAGAGGGGTACCCCATCGCTCAGAGACCATCCTGAAGGTATAACCCCCACCCCGGTGTGGCGGCCCGTTCGTCCGCGCCAACGGAGTCGGGATGCTATCAGCATGGGGGAGAGCGGAAGGCCGCGGCGAGCATGTGGGCCACGGCCTCCGGCCTGAGGCCGCGCCCCGCAAAAAGCTCTGTGGCCTCAGGCGCACCGGCAAGAAGGCAAAGCTCCGCGATTACACGCAGCTCGTTTGCCACTGCCGCTTGTGTCTGGTCTATCGCGGGCGCATCACAGTTGAGTTCTCGTATGCGCCGCCAGATCCAGCGCACGAACCAATCGAGCACTACGGTTCCACCGTGGGCCGCGCCGCATCGGCAGCCATAATCTGATCCAACACCCCGCGCGTAAGGCCAGGGGTGGGCATGTGGTGTTGAGCGTTTAAACGCAAAAATAAGTAGTCAAGGCGCGCCGTGTCCGTACGCTCTAACTCAACATTCGCGGGCGTCACTGGCTCCGCGCCCTCCGGCTCGACATTCGCGGGCGTCACTGGCTCCGCGTCCTGAGTTTTCGCTTCTTTTGAGACACTCACGTTTTGTTTCTCCTTTTCAGGCACTTGCAATCTAAACGTCAAAACAGCCCGCCGTCACTCATCACCGACACCCGCGCGACGCAATGGCGCCCGGTTTCCGCGCGATTGGCGGGCATCACAGACTCACCGCACGATTCGACCGGAGTCATCCCACGTTGCGCCGTTCCCGCGACCGCCGCGGACATCTCCGGGCGCACGCGGCACAGAGGGCAGCATCGCCCGCAGAATCCGGCGCCGGCCCTGCTCGTCGGGAAATGCAGCGATCCAGATTCACCGCATACAGCGCAAGGCCCCGCCACACTAGTGCGCGCGCACAAGCCGCCGCCCCGTTCGGGCGTCGCACGTCGCCATCCGCTTCTCATAACTCAATCCCGATCCGGCCAGCCCATCACGCGGTTGCTTTGCGCCCACGGCGGGGCAGTGACTCGGGTCACGTCGGTATAGAATCCGCGCAACCCCAGCCGGTAGGTGGTTACCGGGATCTCGCCTGACGATTCAAGACGGCGACGAACTGCCCGCACGCTCCCAGCATCGACACCGAGCAATCGGGCTACTTGATTGTTTGACAGCGTGGGCACGTCCGGCGTTCGGAACGCAGCCTCGATCATCGCTCGACACGGCTTTCGCTGGTTCATTCCCGCTCTGTGTTCGGCTTTCCAGACTCCGCGCGCCGCACCTGGCCGAGCGGACAATCGCAAGCCATAACCGCGCTGTAAGGCCCGCGGGCGCCAGACTTCGCGCACTGCCCGTAGAGCGCCTGCTCGAACCTTAATACCGAGTCGCCTTCTGGGTAGTGGACTCGCTTTTCCTCCGCGGCGCCAGGAATGGTCTCAAACGTAAGGAATACCTGCCGTAATCCGCTGCCCGCGCACTTGTCACAGCCAGCCGGCTGCGCCTCGCGTGGACGCTGGGATGCAATCTCCGTATCAAACAGCGCCTTGAGCTTCGAAGGCCCCTGCCATTCCGACCAGCGCGCCAGCACCAGGCCAGTCAATCGCTTCGCCTCATGATCGTTCCGGCAAAGCTCATTCAGGAGCTTGCCTATTTCAGCGAGCACGTTTTCCTTGACGGGGAAAAACTTCAACATGCCCAACCGCGTAAGACTTTCGGTGTTTTGTAGTGCAGAGATCATTTCACGTTGTCTCCATAGATCAGACGTTGAACTCGTTGCTCTGTTGTCTCAGGTTTCGGCGCCCCCGCTTCCTCCGGCTCCAGCCACGGCGTCATGTTGAGCCACCTCTCGGGATAAGGTCTGAAATCCCCCTCGGGCCGGAATTGCTCTTGGAGCGCCGGAAGCCTTTGGCGAAGGCATTGCATGATAGCCTCGCGAACCGTCGCCGTCTTGCCGTGCCGGCGCGCTGCCTTGAGCGCTTGGGGCTTTGCCCGCTTCCTTGGATATGTCGGCCAAAATTCGCTATCGAACCAGACCTTGATCGCATCAGGAGCTTTTGCCTTCGGTGGTATCAACTCAAGGGCGCCGGCTCCCCGCGCATCGTCAGATGCGCAGAGTGTTTCACTATTACTGTCTATGTAACTGTCAGTGTCTATGTATGCGGAGGTTTCTCCCGCCACATCCCGCAGCCCCGTCACACTGCCGGAGGAATCCGGCAGACTGCCGGAAGAATTTCCCGGTGTTACGGTAGAACCTACTGTCCCGTCGGGTATCTCCTCTAGCCACTCAATTTCCAGGAGTCGCGGGATCACGGATTCAAACAGTGCGCATGGCAGGCCCGATTTGAGAGCCAGGTGCCGCGGCGTTAACGACGCGCCGCCCTCCGCCAACGTCCCCCTGACCTTACAGGTCGAGCCTATTTCAACGACGGCGATCCACGCGCCAAAATGAGCAGCGCCATCCGGGTGGTCAATCAGTATCCGGTACCGCAGGTCGATAAGGTAATTCGGGACGCTAACCCAATCGAGCCGCTTGAGCTTCCGGCTTTCGTGTGTCTCGAAGTTAGCGGCCCAGTTTCGAATACGGAGCACCTAATACGCCTCCGGCCCAGCCGGTATCGAGCGCTGCCAACCCGCGCATGAGAAACTGGACAACGTCAAAAGCTCCGCTCCATCACCACCCACGGCGGACGCCGGCCAGCAACGCGCCGGCGACGAAGTGTCCATACGGCCCGTCTTTGCGGCCTCGCACGAACCTACCATCGGGAGACCCCGGCTCGCATTCTCCAGCGCCGGCTCCCAGAACCGACAGCTCGAATAGTTCCGTTTCGCCCTCAACGACACAATCCCTCCGCGAGATTTCCGATCCCGAGCCAACTCAGCTTTCACGGTTCGCCAGTGCGCGCGGCCAACAAGCGCGATCACCCTCAACGCCCCAGCCGATAACCGCTCAACGCCAGGCACTACGCCGCCGACTCTGTCGCCGAATCCACCGGGAGAGTTTGCGTGAAGTATTTTTCTAACGTCGCGCGATGAATGAACCACCGGCGGACCATCCGCCACCGCCGCGGGACGGGCAGCCCGCGCATGTCGTACCGACTTGCCAGATCCTGCCATAAACACTCCAAATTCCGCCGCCCCGCGCGGCGGTCGCCCTGCTTCCCAGTAGTAGGCGCCATATCTACTCAGCGAAGCGTGTTGACGGTGTTTGCGCGCGCCCGCATCCGCCGCGCCGGATAAACTCGGCTACCCCATCCTCGGAGTACTTTACGCGCCGGCCTACCCGCACCGCACCAGGCAACTCATTTTTGAATTGTCTAATAGTCTTCGCGCTCAACCCAAAGCGCTGCGCAACTTCAGATAGGGTGAGTAGTCTCATAGAATCTCCTTGACGTTACTTGATTGTGGTTTATCGCCAGTGCTTAGCAGTGGGACGCTAAGTACCGGGATTGACTTCCTACTTACTATGTCGGTTGAGTGGGCACATTTAATACCCTATGGCCTGAAGTTTTTTTCGCAGTGCTGTGATCGCTGCCGTTAAGGCCCTGTGTACCACCGGCTGGGAGCATTGCATCTCGCCCGCCGCCTCCGCCTCGGTGAGCCCGAAGTAATATACCAGGCGCACCGCCTGCATTTGACGCTGGGCAAGATGGAGCACCAACTCCCCGATAACTGATTCCTTGAAATCACCGATTCGCTCCGCTCCCTCGTCGGCGATATACCGGCTCCGGGTTGACTCCCTGTCGATGCGGTCCCTGATTGCGTTACGAATCGCTAGGCGGGTTGCACCATTCCCAGCACGGAGGGCCTCAGTCAGCGCGCCGTTCGCCTCTGAGATCAAGTCATCGCGGTCCATGCCGTCCGGGACGCCACGCTTTAGTGCGCGTTTCACCTCGCACTCCAAGATGCGGAGGTGCTGGGCTATGCCATCGTCGGCGTCGCCGCCGCCTAACCGCACACTCGCTCCCTGTAAATCCGCTCCCGGTTCGCCCGCGCCGCCGCGTGGTACTGTTCGCAGTTCATCGATTGACGGTACGCCGATTCACAGATATCGCGCACCGCCTCCATGAAGCTATGCCGGCCCGCCGCTTGGAGTCGGTAGTCTGGGGGTGGGCAGAGAGATACCTCCCTGCGACTTATTGGGACTGTTTTATGCTGCTTTCGTTTTTCTTCGGCTTGCTCCACTGGACACACCTGGACACACCTCCGGCGCAATTCGCGTGCGTGATGGTGATGCCATCGGCACGCGCGGTACTTCTTAGCGAGTTTGGAATGCGCTCCGTAAGTGCGCCCGCCGTCTAGTGCAGCGATGCGGTGAGGAATCCAGTTAACACCAAAAGAAAAGGGTATTTACCTGTAAACATCCCTCAATTCAGATATAACACGCACCCGTGGGGATCGATGGCGATACTGCGCGCTAAAGCGCTTGTCTGCTAAGGAAATATAATTCAGCTTTCGCAGTCATCGTCAACTCCCGGATTCGCCCCGCACGATTGAAGTATAGACGGCGACCCGCCATCGCCGCCCGGAACGGGGCTAACTATTTTGCGGGTATTCGGCCCGGCTGCGGGGCGTGGCGGGATGCACGTTCGATCCCCGTCGGCCAGGCGAGCAGGACGTGCTCGATCCCCGCCCGGCTCCGCATCAGCGTCGAGCAGCCGGTGGTGATTGTCGCCGATCAGGCGAGCAGGACGTGCTCGATCCCCGCTCGGCTTCGCATCAGCGTCGAGCAGCCGGTGGTGATCGTCGCCGATCAGGTGAGCCTGAACGTCGAGGTGATCGGCCCCGTCGGCCAGGTGAGCCTGACGTGCTCGATCCCCGCCCGGCTCCGCATCAGCGTCGAGCAGCCGGTGGTGATTGTCGCCGATCAGGCG
>JBAVIH010000570.1:0-3069 GCA_049686695.1 Bryobacteraceae bacterium
CTGCTCTCGTCGAGCTCGCTCATCGGATAGGAAACGTGATGCTGCAAGCTCGGAATATCGGTGAACCGCAGATCCAGTTGCTTGGCATCGTTCTTCTTGGCAAATTCCAAAACTTCTTTCGGAGTCACGGATGATTTCTCCTTCAAGGTTGCCCAAAGCGGGGCAGGAAACGGCCTTCACGATCCGAATGGATGGTGGACCATTCTCGATTGTAGGAGGCATAGCGCCGGATTGCCAATAAAAAGTATCGATTGAACCGATTGGCGCTGGTAGGAGTAGCGCCCTGCGCGGGGTGCGGCCAGCCCGTCACGTCGGCGGTCAGACAGCCCGTCGGGCGGGCACCGGCACGCCGGCCAACCCTGAAGCGCCAGATGCAGGGCTATCGCCACGGCTTCGGGTTGCGGAACTGCATGCTTGCGAGCACTTGCCAGCCGGACGCGCCCTCGATGTAGACGCGTATATAAAGGGAAATCACCGATTCGTCGCCTAGCGGAAACGACCGAAGTGGCGCGATGCCACACCGTTCTTCGATTACGGGAGACGAGTCAATGCTGTTACCGCCCCATTTGCCGTCAGTTTTCCGTGGGCATCTTCTCCACGCGCTCGACGATCACGTGCTCAACCGGCGCCCTCTGGTTTCTCAGCTCGAGGCCAAGGCGCTTCAGGGACTGCTGCAGCGTCGGCGCGATTCCGGGATCGGCCCCGGCCTCCCCGGGAGGTGGCTCCGGGACGCTTGCATCATGAGCATCGGTCTTTATGACGACAGCCCCTGTTAGTTCCGTCAATGGGATATCAAGGAACATATCGTAGTGTCCACTGAGGCCGGTCATGTCCACTACCTTCCGCCCGCCGGCGATTGCCATCGTTCCGAGATAAGCTGCAAGATCAGCCATCGTCATCCCGCCATATTCCACGCGGACTGATGAAGCGTCGGGACCCGGCATGGCGGTTATGCCAACTGTCCCCATCTGCATGAAATAGTTGCGAGGCTTCATTCTTGGGACGGCATGCCCCGATCCCTCCGGTGACTCGTCCTTCGTATCACCGGCGTTTACTGTCGTTTCAGAGGGCAATTCTCTTAAGTTGACGCCATACTTGACGCCGTCTTTGCCTACAACCAGCGCTTTGACGTCCTGCTCCCTCGTTTCGCGGTGTGCGACCAGCCTGAAACGGTCCGCGAGCAGGGATTGCAGCATGAGCGGGGCCTCTTCCTTTTGAGATCCCGCCGGCATCTTGCAGACTGTGTCAAAGCGCTCGCCGTCAAGCAGCTCCGGCGGCCCATCCACCTGCCCCCATCTCACCTCATACGCAGAGGCTATGAGCATACGCAGCGTCACATAGATGTATTCCGCTCTGATTCCGTTGATCCGCTCGCCGGTCCTGACTCCTCCGGTTCTGGCCCGCTGCTGCAACTCGTACCGGTCCATCGCTGCCGGTTTGATGGACGCGACCTCGAATTCCGGCTTCTTGGCCTGCTGCCCAAAAGCGATGCCAGAAACCAGCAGCGCGGTTGCAGCACAAGCCGAGTGCCAAAGGACGGCTGCACGCATGACTCCTCTAGTTCCGTTCGTTCGATACCCCGTCTGAGCTATCTTAATCCCAAACCAATGGGTCCGATAGGGCCAGTGTATAACGCGCCAAAGCGGGCTGGACCTCACGCCGCGCGGCTACAATAGGGAGGTGCTTGGTTGGGCAATTCCGGCCGTTCTCGCATTCGCCGCGGGGTTGACTGCGCAGACTTCCTTCTTCCCTCTGAAGGACGTCCGCGCGGGCATGCACGGCACCGGCCGCACGGTGTTCACGGGGAGCAAAGTCGAGGAGTTCCAGGTGGAGATTCTGGGCGTCCTGGATGACGCCGGGCCCAAGCAATCGCTGATTTTGGCGCGACTTTCCGGGGGACCCCTGGACCACGCCGGCGTGATGGAAGGCATGAGCGGCAGCCCGGTTTACCTCGACGGCAAACTGGCCGGCGCGGTGGCCATGGCGTTTCCGTTCGCCAAGGATCCGATTGCCGCCATCCGTCCCATCCAGGACATGTTGCGGCCTTCCGCGATGGCCGCCACGCGCCGGGCCGGCCGGGTTGCCCTGGCCGATGCCGATCTCACCCACATCTTCGCTAAGCCGTCGCCGGCCATGGCGGGCGACGCGCGGATGGTGGATATCGCAACCCCGCTCGGCTTCGGAGGATTCAGCCGGGGCACCCTCGAGGCTTTCACGCCGCAGTTGCGGCAGCTTGGCCTGGAGCCGCGGCAGATGGTTTCGGGCGGCGGAGAGACCACCGCGGCAATGGGCAATCCGGCCGACTTGCAGCCGGGCTCGATGATCAGCGTGCTGCTGCTGGCGGGCGATTACAGTGTGGGTGCGCAAGGCACGGTGACCCTCATCGAAGGCAACCGCGTCTTCGCATTCGGCCACCGGTTTCTGGATCTCGGCCCCACCGCCCTGCCGTTCGCACGCGCCGAAGTGGTCTCGGTGGTAGCCAGCAACAATACCTCGTTCAAGCTGGCCACCTCGAAAGAGTGGATGGGCGCCATCCGCCTGGATGGCGACACCGCCATTTCCGGCGACCTTGGCAAGCTCCCCGCCATGGTCCCGGTTTCCATCGCCGTCTCGCGCGCTGGCCGCGCCATCGACAGCTATCGCATGCAGATGGTAGGCGACCCGCTGCTTTCCCCGCTGCTGCTGCAAATGGCGGTTTATTCCGCGATGGATTCCACCGAGCGCGCGGTGGGCGCTTCCAGCATGCGCATCAGCGGTGAGATCCGGTTTCAGAACGCGCCCGAGCCGCTGCGCATCCGGAACCGGTTCGCCGGCGACACCGGCGCGGCGCAGCAGGCTTCGCTGAGCGCGGCGATTCCATTGGCTTTCGTGATGCAGAGCGGGTTCGACACGATGAAGCTCCAGAGCGTGTCGCTGACCATCGAAACCTTCGAGCGGAAAAAGGAATGGACCATCGATTCGGTTTCCGCCTCGCGCCGCGAAGTGCGGCCCGGCGAGGCGGTGCGGCTGCGCGTGTCGCTCGCCGGCGATAACGGCGTCGAAACGGCGCGGACCGTCGACTACCGTGTG